>NZ_JANQOP010000363.1 GCF_028285745.1 Acaryochloris sp. IP29b_bin.137
TGAACTGTTGACAAAGTAGGGGTCGGTGCCCGAGTGGTTAATGGGGGCGGACTGTAAATCCGCTGGCTACGCCTACGCTGGTTCAAATCCAGCCCGGCCCATGTCTTCAGTTTGCCCGTGTGGCTCAGTGGTAGAGCACACCCTTGGTAAGGGTGAGGTCACCGGTTCAATCCCGGTCACGGGCTTTAGCAGAAAAGCTGATCGATTCAAGGTTTCAGAAACTTTCTGAGAGACCTCAACTTAACGCCATTCTCTATAGAATGCTTTAATCGCAATATATTTGGAAGCGCTATGTCGGCACCAACAGCGACACTCCTTATTTCCTGCCCTGATCAACAAGGGTTAGTCGCTAAAATTGCCCATTTCATTGCAACGCACCATGGCAATATTATCCACGCCGACCATCATACCGATTTCACCAACCAATTATTTCTCAGCCGTTTGGAATGGAGTTTGGAAGGATTTCAGTTATCCCGTTCTCAAATCGGTACCCAGTTCTCCGAACTAGCAGAATCCCTGCAAGCCAATTGGCAACTGCACTTCTCCGACAGCAAGCCTCGAATGTCTATTTGGGTCAGTAAACAGGATCATTGTCTTCTGGATCTGCTGTGGCGACAGCAAGCAGGCGATCTGCCCGTCGAAATTCCTCTGATTATCAGCAACCACGATACGCTCCAGCCCATTGCTGAGCAATTCAACATCGACTTCTACCACTTACCGATCACCCCAGACAGCAAACCCCGACAAGAAAAACAACAGCTCGCCTTACTTAGACAATACAAAATCGACTGGGTGGTGCTTGCCAAATATATGCAAATCCTTAGCCCTCAGTTTATTGCGGCCTTCTCTTCCACCATCAATATTCATCATTCCTTCCTCCCAGCCTTCCCGGGGGCAAATCCTTACCAGAGGGCCTATAAACGCGGTGTCAAAATTATTGGCGCCACTGCCCACTACGTCACCGAGGATTTGGATGAAGGTCCCATTATTGATCAAGAAGTGGTGCGGGTCAGCCATCGGGATTCTAGCGATGAATTTATTCGTAAAGGCAAAGATGTCGAACGCTCGGTATTGGCAAGAGCTGTCCGCCTACACCTGCAAAACCGAGTCTTGGTGTATAGCAATCGTACCGTTGTTTTTGATTGAGTCAGTGCACCTCATAAGATGCTGAAAGTTTTGTTCGTCTGTAGTCGTAACCAATGGCGCAGTCCAACAGCGGAGCAAGTCTGGAAAAATCATCCAGGCTTGCAGGTACGCTCCGCAGGCACCAGTCCCAAGGCCAAGCAAACCATTTCCATGGCACATATTCGCTGGGCCGATCTGATTTTAGTGATGGAGAAGAAACATAAAAGTCGAATTTTGGCCCAATTCAAGCAATGGGCCAACCATACTCCTATTTATGTGTTGGATATCCCAGACGACTATCAGTACATGGACCCAGAATTAGTGGAGTATCTACAGGACATTGTGCCTATGTATTTAGGATTTGCGTCGAAAGGCTAAGCCCTAATCGTCACAGCGTATCCAAGTGTTGGGAAGCCTTGAGAAGTGCAAGAGGAATCGATACAGCTACACATGACTCCCACTAAGCTAGCGAAGTTATCTTGGATGAACATTAAGGCCCAGCCATAGAACTTTCGAGCTATCCTCAGCGGGATAAGCGTCAAAATGGATGGCATAAAAACCTCCGTGTAAATACGGAATTTTTTAACTGTAAGGTTGTTGAGCAACAGAGATTTTTCTCCTGCTCCAAAAAATATCGAAAAAAACAGTTCAGACTCCGTAATTCTGCGGTAGAGTCACCCTTTGACTAGCTATAAAGTGTAATCACTGTGTGTTCACCACTGTTTCTGGGTAATTCACGATTACAACAATCCTTTACCCAGATCCAAATACAAATCCCTGAATGGCCTCTCGTAATCTTGGGGCCATTTTCTTTGCGGGTTTATCAAAGGGAAAACCTGGGAAAATTACGGAACTGGGCTGGCTAATAGACCCAACTGAAAGGCTTTGTGAATCACCTGTAAAGCAGTAACGCCGTCCGTTTGGGAGACAACGCAACTGACTCGAATTTCTGAGGTGGCAATCATTTGAATATTGATTTTCTGGTGTGCTAAAGCGGTAAACATGCGGGCAGCAACCCCTGGCTGTCCCAACATGCCAATACCCACAATACTGACTTTTGCGATCGCAGAATCGGATGCCACTTCACCACACCCAAGGGTGCTTGACAGATCTTGCAAGAGTCCTGTCGCTAGATCTAAGTCCCTCTCAGCCACGGTAAAGGCAATATCTCGGGTAATCTGTCCTTTCACCTGACGGGAACGCTGGGACTGAATAATCATATCGACGCTAATATTCCGCTTGGCTAAGACTTGGAAAATATGCGCTGCCATCCCTGGTCGGTCAGGAACGTTACGAATCGCCAATTGAGCCTGCTCCAGGTCTAAGGCCACCCCCCGCACGGGGGGAATTGGATCATTCGGTAGGGAGATACCGCTATCAATCGAAGAGCTGGTCACTTCAAACGCATCACACAGGGCCTTCGTGGCCCGTTCGCAATCCGCAGCCGCAATCGTGCAGCTGACATTCACCTCTGATGTGGAAATCATCTGCAAGTTGATGCCCAAATCACTCAAGGTCTGAAACATTTGGGCCGCAATTTGCGGACGCCCAATCATGCCTGCACCAACAATACTGACCTTGGCAACATTCCGCTCCACCAATACGTCCGAAGCACGGACAGAAGGCAAAGTCGAACCAAAGGCAGTGGCTACAGCTTCGGCGCGATCGCAACAGTCTTGAGCCACGGTGAAAGCAATATCATTGGAATTACCCTCGTGAATCGACTGGATAATCAGGTCCACATCTAGCCCCTGATTAGCCAACTCTCCGAACAGTCCAGCCGCTACCCCCGGGCGATCAGCCACATGGAGTAACGCCACCTTGGCCTGGTTTAAATCAAAATGCACCGCATCGACGGGCCGTCCCAATTCTAGGTCTGTTAAGGTCTTGGGTTGAGTTCCAGTTGAAATGATTTGGGTGCCCGGTTCATCCGTCCAGCTAGAGCGAACGACCATCTGTACGCCATAGTTGCGGGCAATCTCCACGGCCCGAGGATGAAGGACATTGGCCCCCAAACTCGCCAGCTCCAGCATCTCCTCGCAAGTGATTTCCGTCATTAGCTGAGCGTTTTCCACCAACCGGGGGTCTGTCGTCAGCACCCCAGCCACATCCGTATAGATCTCGCATTTCTCAGCACGGAGAGCTGCCGCCAACGCCACCGCCGACGTGTCCGATCCGCCTCGACCTAAGGTGGTCACCTCTAAATCGGAGGTATTGGAGGTGCCCTGGAACCCCGCCACTACCACTACTTTTCCCTCTTGTAAGTGGCGTTCTAAGCGCTCTGTAGCAATGTGGAGGATGCGAGCGCGGGTATGTTCAGGCTCTGTGACAATCCCCACCTGAGCCCCGGTTAAGGAAATAGCGGGCTGTCCTAGCTCCTGGAGGGCCATACTCAGCAGCGAAATCGAGACTTGCTCTCCTGTCGATAGCAACATGTCCATCTCACGTCGACAGGGATTGGAGGATACTTCTCGGGCGAGTTGGACCAGGGTATCGGTGCTTTTTCCCATCGCTGACACGACCACCACCACCGAGTTTCCTTGCTCAGCGGTTTGCTTTACTCGCTGGGCTACCGCCTTGATTCGTTCCACTGAACCGACAGACGTGCCACCAAATTTCTGAACAATTAGGCCCATGGTTGTTAAATCTATCTGTAAAACGTAGGACTAGATCCAGCAAGAACGCCATCCTATTCCCACAAACTGCTAATCAGCATTATGGTATGAATCCGTTATGGGTCATACTGCATCCATGTAAATCTATAGATTGATTCCCCTCAGACAACAATGATCAGCCTTCCTGCTCAAACCTCTCTCACCCGCCCCTGGGGTGCCCCTCTTTCTGATTCAGCCCAGCGGCTGCTGCTGTTAGGGTCTGGAGAATTGGGTCGAGAAGTGGCCCTGGAGGCTATGCGCCTCGGCATTGAAGTGATTGCAGCGGATGCCTACGACCATGCACCTGCCATGCAGTTTGCCCATCAGAATGTTGTGATTAATATGCAGGATGGAGCGGCTTTGCGTCAGGTCGTAGAGACGGTCAAACCGGACCTAATCGTGCCGGAGATCGAAGCGATCGCCACCACAACCCTCTTGGATTTGGAAGCAGAAGGATGGAACGTCATTCCTACAGCCAAAGCCACCAACCTAACGATGGATCGGGAAGGTATTCGACGTCTGGCGGCCAGTGAGCTGGGCCTAAAGACCTCTCCTTTCCAGTTTGCCTCCACCCAAGCCGAATATGAGGCAGCTGTCCAACAAATCGGTCTTCCCTGCGTGGTCAAGCCCGTTATGAGTTCCTCAGGCAAAGGCCAAAGTTTAATCAAAACAGCCAGCGATATTGCCCCAGCCTGGACCTATGCCCTAGAAGCAGGTCGTGGCAATGCCCCTCGCGTAATTGTGGAAGGCTTTGTCGAATTTGAAACCGAAATTACCTTACTAACGGTACGGTCCCAGTCAGGTACCCACTTCTGCCCCCCCATCGGCCATGTTCAGGAAGGCGGAGACTATCGAGAATCTTGGCAGCCCTGTGCCCTGCACCCTGATACCCTGCGGGCCTGCCAAGACATGGCTCGTCAAATTACTGATGCCCTTGGAGGCTGGGGATTATTTGGGGTTGAACTGTTTATTGCTGGCCCGACCGATCAGCCCCAGACCGTTTATTTTAGCGAAGTTAGCCCTCGCCCCCATGACACAGGCATGGTCACGATGGCCAGTCAAAATATGTCGGAGTTTGAGCTACATGTGCGTGCCATTCTGGGACTTCCCATCGGCGACATCCAACTGATCAGTCCTGGTGCTTCTGCTGTGATTTTAGCTTCAGGGGCATCAACGGAACCGAAAGTTGAAGGCGTTGCTGCGGCCCTGATGGTGCCGACTAGCCGCGTTCGCATCTTTGGTAAGCCCACCGCTCATAAAAATCGCCGCATGGGGGTCGCACTGGCGTTGGGAGATACGGTCGAGGAAGCCAGACAGCGGGCGAAGGAGTGCGCTCGGCATATCACTGTTGTCAGCTGATCCCCCTCTCTTATCACCCAGTCCATACATGTGGGGGATGTCTGCGACCCTGTTCCAATCCAGTCCTTGCTATTCACCTCAAGCAACCTTAGAGTGGACAGGCCTGGCAGACTAAAAGGTAATGGTTAAATACCCAGCTTGAAATTTAGCTGCTTTCACGGGCTTTCCGCGTAGTTCAGGGGGCAAAAAGATGTTGCGGCGCTGGTCTCCAGCTTCAATGGTCACTTCAGGACCATATTGAGTTAACTTCACCTGTGATTTATCGAATTTGGGGAGAAAGAGTTTGACTTGCCCCATAACCGGATCAATCTCAATCGGCTTAGGGGCATGGACTGCCTGCTTTAGATCTGGCAGAGCGGCCACCAGAGCCTGCCAATCTCCCGTGTATTGAGGTAAAGCGGCGACAGGGAGCGGATCGAATGCCGTTTGCAAGTCCGTAGGGTCGAGGGGAAGGCTAGCTGGGGTTGCGATGACGCCCCCCACCGTTAAACCGACTTGCTGGGCACTTCCCCAATAGTATTGGGCCGTTGCGATCGCAACGTCATCCCCCGTCGTTACCAAATAGGCCGCCACACGATTCGGATCGGCGATCGCTCGTTTGGCATCATCCAAGACGACATTCGCGCGTTCGGTGGGTTCAGCAAAATTGTCCCCGGCCCAATTAACCGTAAACACAGCAGCCGTAACGGGCTGAACAAAGGGAGAAAGAGCTTTACCCAAATCAGAATCAGCAATCACCTGACGAAATCGCCGGGCATACCAACTCAAGATTTCCGGGGAACCCACCATCCGCAGAGTAGAGAGATCCCCCGGGCCATCGTAAATGATGACATCGTAACGACCACTGGCCTCATACTTGGACAGAGCATTGAGGGCGAGGACACTATCCATACCCGGCAAAATCCCCAGTTCTTGGCCAAAGACCGTCTTAAAAAAAGGCGTGCGCACGTATTCTGCTTCGAGGGTCTTGAGTTCTTCCCAAGCCGCCTCCAATAGAACGGTGCTGCGAAGCTGCACGGCTTTTAAGTTAACGCCGAGTTCTTGGGGGTCTGTGCCAATGGTGGCACCCATCATCAAATCAAAACCGGGACCCGGATTCTGACTTGCCAACAAGACCCGATATCCCTGTTCAGCAAATTGTTTTGCCGCTGCGATCGCAACCGTCGTCCGCCCTGTACCACCTTTTCCCAAGAAGGTCAGAAAAAATGCCATTCAGGATTACCGTCGACCCGTCTCTAGCTCATCTTCAAAAAACCAACTGCTGGTCTTGTCATTAAAGACAACCACCGCACCAACGCCGCTCCCGTCCGTCATTTTAAACTCTTGAATCGTGCCCATTTCACCTAGCTTGTCGCTCAGCGTTCCTGAAAAGCGATCGCGAATTTGGCAAACACGAACTTTCTGACCTAATTTCATCACTTGATACCTCTGCAAGAAAACGGACCAATCCATAGTCTAGCAGGCTTGAGGTCTTTATACCGTAAGGATTTAAGCCTATTGTTAAGAAAAAATGTGGCAAACCCCTACCGTTTTGGGGGTTATTTCCCAAGTCGCTGGACTTCGATCCAGTGAATCGCTTCGTTTAAGGTTTGCCCATAGAACGACTTGCCCGAACGTGGATCGGTCACTTTCCACCAGGTTTCGCCCCGAGCATTCATATTTTGCTCAATCCTCAGGAGCGACCTTTGGGAGAAGTTCTGATACGCCCGCTGCCAGAAAGAAGCAAATCGTCGCCAAACCGACCATCGGGTTTGGGGCAGAGAGGGAGGAGGCGTGGCGGAGGGAGGAAGGGGGGAACTGGTCGGAGGGTAAGGCGTTTGACTCCGCTGTCGATTGGCCTGGAGAAAGTGTGATTGACGAAACATTCTGAAAACCCCGCTGTCAAAATCTAAGATGCAATAGACGGTCTATTGTCTTGTCAGCTTCCCTTCAGAAAGATATGCGATTGTTCACAAACCATAGCCAGGTCAAAGCGCAGATGAATAGCGGCTAGATAGATAAACTTAAATCACCTCTACCTAGCAAGGGAATGATAGTGTTCTCCGCTAGTGATGGTGTGGCAATGACGGTTGACCTATTCTTAAGAGGATGTCCATACTCAATTATTGAGCAACGATGTAGATGAATAATAAACCTCTAAACCTATCTGTCAGGATGGCAGTAGTGATGGGGATATTCCTACCCCTCGCTGAGACCGTTCGCCGATCAAATCACATTTTGGATATCACTCGCTTCTTTAACTGGTTTGATGACTATATTCTTGGCGGGCTACTGCTACTTGCGGCGTATTGGGTGACTTGCAAGAAAGCCAATGCCATTGTCTATTTAGTCTCAGCCTGGGCTTTTGCCGCAGGGGCTCTCGCTCTAAGCTTTCTAGGACAACTTGATTACTTCAGAACCCATACAACGGATCCGGGCGTCTTCAACACATCATTTGTTGCAGTTGCTAAGGGAATTATTTTTGCCTATCTCTTTGTGGGGCTCGCGTTAGCTATCAAGGCGAACGCTATACAGGAACAACGATTACTTCAGAAATTGAAACATCAGTCTGAACGATAGATTTTAGGTTGAGCTTATCGATTGGATGGACGTGTGGGGTGATGGAAATAACCCCAAAATTTTGAGGAGAAACCGTCCTGTCGTTACCCTCTAGATATCTGCTCTGAGGAACTGGATCATGACTTTTGATATTCACCAGCTCGACGGCCTTGATTATGACGACATCGAACCGTTATTGGAAGACTACATCATTGATGTGATCAATGAGTTCTTAGAAACAGAGATTGGGAATGCCCACGCCACTCAATACCCAGAGGGAGGCTTTTGGATCGGCACGTTTATTGAAATGGCCTATAGCTACGGTGGGTTTACCCTGACCAAGATGACCAAGGGGGATGTCCAAATCGTTATGGAAGATATTATCCCTCGCAAGCTAACCCTACGAGATCCCAGTGAAACAAAGGATGCGATTCCTGAGTTAGTAGCCTTTTGGACCTTTTTGAAACAGGAATATAAATTACGCAGTGGTGGTGCGATCGCAAAATATCTCACCTCCATCCAAGACAAGTTTACAGACTGGATGTTTGACCCCACCCGAGGAGGCATTGCTAAAAACTTTATGCTGCAGGGGATGCAGGCGGGCTATGACATGACAAGCCAATCGGATATAGAAACCTTCCAAGCTGAATACAACAAACGGATTCAAACTGATCCTCTGAATAATCCCCTCATGCCTGCTGCCCCAACTTATCCGATGACAGCTCCTCCCCCAGACGTGCAGCAGTTTCTCGACTTAATCGGGGTTGACCTGCCAGAAGTGGGAGAACAGGTCAATCCCGCAGAGCTGCTCAATAAAATTATGGATGCGGCTGATCAGATGGCTAATCTACTTGATGCCGCTCCAGCCTCTAAGGAAGGGCCAGGAGATGTTCTACGCTCCCTCAGAACCGATTTGATGTCTGTGTCTCAGGAGCCTGAAGATTTTCAAAGATCGCTACGGGCTAATTTGATGTCAAATTCTCTAGATGAAAGCCTCTCCTTGTCAGAGCAAGATATTGCTCTACTCAAAACACTCACCATTAGTGAGACTCAACCTGGCACTCTACTGAAAGATTTTCAGACTATACTCTCCTTCATTGGAGAAGGACGTGCCGTTAGTGGCAAGAGACAGCAATTTTCTGCAAAAGACGTCGCAGAACTCAACCAACAATTAAGCGCTCCGATTGAAATAGCGCTCAAACGCCCTGTTCAAAAATCTTACCCTCCAATCCATGGCCTGTATTTGCTGTTACGAGCAACGGGTATGGTCAAAACTGTTCTTAAAGGGAAAAAGCAATATTTAGTTCTAAATCTGCCTGTTTATGACCTATGGCAACAACTCAATCCCACAGAACGCTACTGTACACTTCTAGAAGCATGGCTAGTGCGTGGACATGGAGAGATGCTGGGTGAAAATCACGGACGGATCACGGAAGGGATTCGATGTCTGCAAAGCTGGTCACGCATCATTGCCAAGAAAAAGCATACATTCAGTCAAAAACAAACCCCTCAAGATTTCCTCAGCTATTCTCCTGGAGGGCATAATCTAGCTTTAATGGAGATGTTTGGTTTACTGAAAATTACTTCAAGTCAACCTGAAACTGGTAAAGGATGGCACATCAAGAGTATTGAGGCATTACCCCTGGGAACACCACTATTCATCTTGGTGAGAGATGCTCATCTTACCAATGACGCGAGTTGGGAATCCGAAATGGATCTGTCGATTCCTTACGGTGAGTTGCAAGATACATTGCAGCCTTATTTCCCCGAATGGCAGAAAACGCTGGTCTTACCCAGTTCCGAATTTCGACCCGATCGCCATATCTTCAAAGTCAGTTTAGGAAAAATTTGGCGACGAATCGCCATATCTGGTGAGGCCACCTTAGAGGATCTCAGTGCTTATATCCTCTCCTCGGTGGAGTTTGATTCTGATCATCTCGATTCCTATACCTATACCAATGAAATGGGTCGAAAAGTAGAAGTTTTGCATCCTTATGCTGAAGGCGGTTTCTTCTCTGCCGGAGAAACCATTCACACTGATGAAGTCAAAATTGGCAGCCTGCCCCTCTCAGAAGGCAGTGTGATGGAATATCTTTTTGACTTTGGGGATTGCTGGACCTTTGAGGTTCAACTCGAAACCATCGAGCCAGATCCAAATCAAATTCAGAGTGGGAAAACCAAGAAAAAGAAGAAAAAAGCACCTGTAGGTGAAATTTTGGCGATACATGGAGAATCACCCGAGCAATACCCAGCTTATGAAGAGGATTGGTAATCGCTGATCAGCCACTTGAGACTTACTTTGCAATTAGTATTTGTCAAAGCCCCAGTCAGCTAGAGGTAACATCCATCCTACTCAACCATCCCTAACCCATGAACTAGACCCGTTGGGATGCCCCTCACACTCCTCATGTACCTAGATCACAAATAATTTTGTTCAGGATGATTAAGATCACCCTACGAGATTGTTTGAAATCAATATGTCCTCTGAAATAGCAGTACGCACCCAGGGATTGACCAAGCGATTTGGTCGCCATGTTGCGGTCAACGACTTAGATATAGAAATTGGCTCAGGGGAAGTGTTTGGCTTAATCGGCCCCAACGGTGCAGGCAAAACCACCTTGATTCGGATGTTGGCAACCGCGGAGCAACCGACACTGGGTGAAATTTATATTCGGGGCCAGTTGTTAAAGCGCAATCAAACGAATGCAGATCTCAAGCGACTGATCGGCTACCTGCCGGATGATTTTCCCCTCTACGAAGATTTGACGGTGTGGGAATATCTCAATTACTTTGCCCGTTTATACGAGTTACGTCAGCCTCGCCGTCGCCAGCGCTTGTTTGATGTATTGGAGTTGGTGCAGTTGACCCATAAGCGGCGGAGTTCCGTCGCCAGTTTGTCGCGCGGCATGAAGCAGCGATTGGGCCTGGCTCGCACGATTATCCATGAACCCATTTTGCTGCTTTTGGATGAGCCAGTCTCCGGCCTAGATCCCCTGGCCCGGGTCCAGTTCCGGGAATTGATCAATGTGCTGCGAGAAGCTGGTATGACGATTATCATTTCTTCCCATATTCTCAGCGACTTAGCAGAGCTTTGTACCTCCGTCGGGATTATGGAATTGGGCTATTTAGTGGAAAAGACCACCCTCCAGCAGCTCTACCAAACCTTAGGCCAACAGCAAATTCAGATCGCCACCCTAGGTGACTGTCAGCCCGTGGAACAACTGCTGGGGCAATGTCCTCATATAGAGAGGTGGCGTGTTGAACCAACCACCCAACAGATCAAAGCTCAATTTCGAGGGAATCAAGCTGAAGCTGCTGCATTGTTGCGATCGCTCCTGGCAGCCGACATCCCTATTTATAACTTTCAGTGCATTCAAGAAGACTTAGAAACGATCTTTTTAGACAAATTAGACCATAAGCAGGTGTCATAAAGGTGTCACAAATGGGCAACGTCCAATCCTCCCTCGTTAGCAGAGGGATCGAAACCTTGGGTGACTGGAACCCGCAACTCATGCGAGAGATTCAGGGTCGATTAAAGGTAAGAAGTGTCTTTTTGACCGTGCTGTCTTCCCTGATCGCCCAGGGACTCTTCCTGTTTTGGCGATATCGAACCATTGAGATGCGATGGGGCAATTGTGCCACGGCCGAATACCAGAAAACGGGCAAGGCTTGTCTTCAAGTGGGGCCTGCACAATATGTTTTGGTGAACTGGCCAGCATGGTGGTTACAGGTCTTTGCCTGGAGCTGCATTTTGTTGATGTTTGGCCTGATTGTGGGGGGGATGTTTATGCTAATCAGCGATCTATCCCGCGAAGATCGGCAGGGGACATTGACATTTATCAGCCTCAGTCCACAAACCGCCCGGACTCTTTTATTGGGCAAAATGCTGGGGGTCCCTTTTCTCGTTTACTTGGCGGTATTTCTGGCCCTTCCCCTGCATTACGCAGCGGGGCTAGCGGCTCAGATTCCAGCTCTCAAGATTGCCAGCTTTGATCTGCTGCTGCTCGCCAGTTGTTTCTTTTTCTACAGTCTGGCTTTATTGCTGGGCTTGGTGGGCAACTGGTTAAATGGCTTTCAATCTTGGTTGGGGAGTGCAGGCATTTTGATGCTCCTCCTCCTTTTCAAAAATACTTTTCTTTCCAGGACGGCCATCGACTGGCTGTTTGCCTTTACTCCGTCTGTGATTTTACCCTACGTCACTCAAACGTTCGAATTTAGATCCTATGGTGAAAGATTACCTTTCGATCACAACAACATATTGGAGTGGCAGTGGTTCACTATCCCGATTGGCAGCAGCGGATGGATGGTGTTGTTGTTTGGACTCGCCCATTTCGGACTGTGGGCTTGGTGGCTCTGGCGGCCCCTCCAACGTCGCTTTCGCAACCCCACAGTCTCCCTGCTGAGTAAGCCGCAAAGTTATTGGGCAACGGCTTGTTTCTTCACCAGCTTTTTGGGGTTTGCAGTGCTTTCCCAACCCGCCGATCCAACGTCAACCATCGCAGCAGTCCTCGTGCCCCATCTCCTATGGTTTTTGCTGATGATTGTGCTGCTGCTTCCCCATCACCAAGATCTGGAGGATTGGGCGCGGTTTCGAGGACATTATCCGTCTGCGAAGGGGAGAATGCAGCGGGTCAAGGATTTACTAAGGGCCGATAACAGTCCAACCTGGGTTGCGATCTCAATTAATCTAGGAATTGCCGGCATCCCCATCATGGTTTGGATCTTGTCCTTACCGGAAGACGAGCATATGGCTGGGGTGGGTGGCCTATTGCTCAGTTCCACCCTGATCTGGGTCTATGCTTTATTCAATCAGGTGATCTTGTTAAGGCCCCTTTCTCACCGGAATTGGTGGGTAATAGCCACGTTGTTGGGGCCAATCCTACTGCCAACGCTTTTATTTATCCTGATGGGCATTGCGCCCGGCCAATGGGGCGGAAGACTCTTTTTGTTAACTCCCTTTGCCTTTGCCATTTTGAAAGACCTATCTGCAGCTGTTGCATTACAAATGTTTGGAGTCCATTTAGCCATGATTGCGGGTCTGACCTGGTCTCTCAATCGCCAACTCCAACGTTTCGGGGAGTCAACAACACAGCGACTCTTTCAACGTGAACGGCAGATAGAACAAAGCTAGAGGATAGCCTTTCACTCCCTTGGAGACGTCCAAAATTAAGTCCTCCTAATCAGTACCCCCCATGCCTTTGGGCAGCGGTTTAAGGCCAATGGCTCTCACCCAAGGAATGCAACACTGCGATCCCATAATGAATCATCCGTTTCCGTTGCAAAAGATTGTGTCCGGTGGACAAACAGGGGCCGATCGAGCCGCTTTAGACTGGGCGATTATCGTGGGAATCGATCATGGAGGATGGTGCCCTCAGGGGAGGCGAGCAGCAGATGGCCACATTCCAGATTGCTATCAGCTCCGAGAAACTTCATCTTCAGACTATGCCCAGCGTACAATTTGGAATATTCGCGATACTGATGCGACTGCCATTTTTTCATTATCACCTGTGCTTCGGGGAGGAACCCTTTTGACCCAGCAATGGGTCATTCGAGCGCAAAAGCCATATCTGCATCTCCATGCAGATATGGGGATACCGATTGCGGCTGCCTATCTCCGCGATTTTGTCAGCCAAACCTCGATCACTGTTCTGAATCTAGCTGGCCCCCGGCGGTCTGAGGAACCCACTGTTGGAGAGTTCTTGACCCAGGTTATGACCACCGCCTTTACGCTTGATGGATAAGCCCCTTGCTCCCACGAGAGGAACAATGCATTAGATTCGTATCACGGGTAGATCAAAGTCAAACAAGAAAGCCCCAACACACAATGGAATTGGGGCTGACTCAGATTCGGGATCAATGGATCATTAGGTATTATGGCTTCTGCAATCACCATAGCTGAGGATCAAGCTATCTGAAGCCTCCCGTCTCTCGTCCAAAGTTGTCTCAAATCATGAAGGTAGAGCAAGACAATCGAAGCAAACTTCTTAGCTTAGGAAGCGGCAGCTTCTGGTGCGCCTTCCCAAGGATCTTCAACAAAAGTGACTTTCGAAGGATCCGTTTCTTGGATTAACTTTAACTCCATTAATTCTTCGATTAATTCAACCAAAGTTTCGAGGGAATTATTAGCTTTAATCAAGAGTTGTTGAAACGTTGCATTACCCTTTTGTTGAGCAATAAATTGAAGCAGTTGCAGGGCAGGCTCACTCACATCTTGGTGGACCGAGTAACGAATGTGGGTCAGCGTGGAAAGTTTACTTCGGGGCATGCTAGTCTCCAATAATTCAAGTGCAAAGGGCTTATTCATGCCATTACTGAAAACGGCATTCTCTATCCTTAGGATGCCCAATAGGAATAGCAATAACAAAGTCGAACAGAAGATTCATGGGAGAAGAAAAGTTCCACCAATGGGTATCGTTCTCTCAACCGTTCTAGGATTGAAGCGGCGTTGTTAGGAGCCGTTCGTCTATCAACTTAAATCCAAAAGCAGGCTACAGTTGACACCCTGTTTAGAGCTATTTCGTTTAAGATAGTTAAGCCTTCTGTTGCTGGTGAGTTGGGTCAATCCATCGCCACAAGCTGGCCCAAACTTCCACACCCGCGTCCTGGGTATTCTTTACCCATGCCTTTGTTGTCTGATTTGATGTGATGCCGTCAAATCAAGTTTCTTCATTTTTTCCTTATGTCACCCTCTACCCTCTCCCGGTTTGCGGATCTTGCGATCGCACCCCCGTTACTGCAAGCCGTCGAAGAAGTCGGCTATGAATCCCCCTCTCCGATTCAAGCTCAGAGTATTCCCCCGCTCCTGGAAGGTCGGGATCTGCTGGGTCAAGCCCAAACCGGAACCGGCAAAACGGCGGCCTTTGCCCTGCCTTTACTGAGCCAAGTTGATCTATCCCAAGTCCATCCCCAAATCCTGGTCCTCACGCCCACCCGAGAACTCGCCATTCAGGTAGCGGAAGCGATGCAAACCTATGCTCGTCATCTACCTGGATTTCATATTGCCACCCTCTACGGCGGGCAACATATCAGCACCCAACTGCGGCAGCTTCGTCGTGGGGTTCATGCGGTTGTGGGCACACCAGGACGACTCATCGATCACCTTTTAAGAGGCACACTGAAGCTAGATAACCTCGCCACGGTTGTGCTTGATGAAGCAGATGAAATGCTACGCATGGGCTTTATCGAAGATGTTGAGAAAATCTTAGACGCAACCCCTGAGGGACGCCAGGTTGCCCTATTCTCCGCCACCATGCCCGCTGCCATTCGGCGGGTAGCCCAGCGGCACCTCAATAACCCCGTCGAGATCAAAATTAAATCGAAAACGGCCACTGTTTCAACGGTCACCCAACGCTATTGGCAAGTCCGTGGACTCAGTAAGCTGGATGCCTTGACTCGGATTCTCGAAGTTGAAGACTTTGAGGCTATGCTGGTTTTTGTTCGCACCAAAGTTATGGCGGCAGAGCTAGCCGAGAAGTTAGAGGCTAGAGGCTATTCCAGTGCTGTTCTCAGTGGTGATATTAGTCAGACCCTCCGAGAAAAGACGATTGAGCGGATCAAGGCGGGGCGTTTGGACATTATCGTTGCTACGGACGTGGCTGCCCGGGGGTTGGATGTCGAACGGATCAGCCATGTGATCAATTACGATATTCCCTACGATACGGAAACCTATGTCCATCGAATTGGCCGTACAGGTCGCGCCGGACGCCAAGGGGATGCCATCCTATTTGTCTCTTCACGGGAAAAGCGGATGCTGCGCTCCATTGAGCAGGCTACCCGCCAGCCCATCCAACCCATGCAAATCCCCAGCCATGCCGATATTGCCGATCGGCGAATTGTCCAGTTCAAGCAGATGATGACCGATACTATTGAAGATCAGGACCTCGGCTTTTTTAAAGATCTGATCTCCAATTACCAGCAGGAACAGGACTTGAGCTTACGGGAAATTGCTGCGTCCCTCGCCTATTTAGTGCAAAAAGATAAGCCCCTCGTCCCTGCCGAAGATGATTTATCGTCAGACGCAGACCACGCTATTCAAACCAGTGCCTGGGCCGCTGATTTAGGCAAACCTTCCCATCAACAGATGCAGCTATTCCGCATTGAAGTGGGTCGTCAACATGAGGTGAAACCGAAGAATATCGTGGGTGCGATCGCAAATGAAGTCAACCTTGCCCCCCGCTATATCGGCCAAATCAAACTTTTTGATACCTTCAGCACGGTATACCTACCTGCCTGTATGCCCGAAGCCATCTTTCAGCACCTAAAACAGGTCAAGGTTCGAGGCCAGAGACTCAACATCAGTCCATGGAGTAAGGATGAACGGACCGCTAGACGCACCTCCAAATCATCTCGCAACGGTAAACATAAAAAGCAGGCGCGTCGCAAATCCAAAGCAGGAAAGCGATAAAGCGAAGGTGCTGAGCATCCAAATCGCTTTAACGCTAAACCAGAGAGACGCTCTACCCAGAACAATCCGGCTCTATTTTCTGAAACCCAGAGAATCGCGAAGTCTGACCTTATAATAGTTTTACAGAACCGACAAGAACCCATCCAACCTCTACCCTATGTTTGCTTTAAGCGGCTACGAATATCTATTAGGATTCCTACTACTGTGTAGCTTAGTCCCAGCCTTAGCCCTCAGTGCCTCAAAAGTCCTTCGTCCCAGTAATCAAGGGGCTGTTCGACGAACAACCTATGAGTCTGGTATGGAGCCTGTCGGTGGAGCTTGGATCCAATTCAATATTCGCTACTACATGTTTGCCCTAGTTTTCGTCATTTTTGACGTAGAAACCGTTTTCCTCTATCCCTGGGCTGTGGCATTTCACAAACTAGGTGTTTTAGCCTTTATTGAGGCCCTCATCTTTATTGCCATCCTAATTGTGGGTTTGGTCTACGCTTGGCGAAAGGGGGCTTTGGAATGGTCCTAGTCTGTTGGATCTCCATTCCTCTACAAAACATCTCTTCTTCAATTTCTAGTGCATCTCAAAGGAGCAAACGGTGGCAGAGTCCTCTCCCGAATCAACGCAAGACGAACAATCTGTTGCTGAAGAACAGGCAGCCCCTATTATCGAAGCCGGTCCAGTTGCTAAGCAACTGACCCAAGCTGGTTTAACCGTTGAGGCCTTAGGGGTTGATCATCTCGGCGTGGAAATGATCAAAGTAGCCCCCGATCAACTGGTGGATGCAGCAACGACTTTAGCTGATGATGGTTATAACTATCTTCAGTGCCAAGGAGGATATGATGCCGGGCCTGGGCAAGATTTAGTCAGCATGTATCACCTTCTTAAGGTCAATGACGATGCCGATCGTCCCCCCGAAGTCAGACTCAAAGTCTTCCTTTCCCGAGAAAATCCCCGTGTACCTACGCTGTATTGGGTCTGGAAAGCCTCTGATTGGCAAGAACGTGAGTCCTATGACATGTATGGCATCATCTACGAAGGCCATCCCAATCTGACCCGCATCCTAATGCCTGAAGATTGGGTCGGTTGGCCCTTGCGGAAGGATTACATCAGTCCTGATTTCTATGAACTGCAGGATGCTTATTAAGCTTTTATAGACACTAACGTCGCTTATGAAGGGAGCCATTTACCTTTACTGGTACAATGGCTCCCTTTTTGTGAAACTTTAGACAAAGGTAAATCCCTGACTAAAGTCACTGAGGGTGACTTGGTCAATCACGCCAATCAGCTCATCCGTGGCTTGCTGATGCCAAATTTCTGTGGAAACCCCATCTTGCGCCAGCACTAGAGAATAGTCCCCAGCACTCCCTTGCAGTTGAATCACATCATCACTCAGGGCAAAATCGAGAATCGTTGCAAAGTCGAGGGTGCCACTAGTGTTTGTA
>NZ_JANQOP010000364.1 GCF_028285745.1 Acaryochloris sp. IP29b_bin.137
ACCGGAAGAATTGAACGTAGGTGACTGCTGGGTGGCATTAAGCCTAGCCAAAGACAGTGGCTTGGTGCTCAGTGGCCGGATTGGCAAACATACCGACGAGCTAGCGAGAATACTGAAGGCAAAACCGCCTGTCACCATTGGCAAACCGATGGCTGGCAAGGGTATTCACGACAATTACCCGATGAAGTGATTCATTACGTATGCAAAGCCCTGACCCAACGCTTAGAGCGGAGCAATGGCATCGTGCGTCAACAGACCGGGCGATGGCATCGACGACAGAATAAATTTGGCAAAGTTTGGCAACAGAGTGCAGTGACCTTAAGACTGGTACTGACCTATTTCAACTGGATCTGGTGCCATTCACGATTTAAGAACACGGCTGCCCAACGAGCTGGACTGACGGAGCATCCATGGGAATGGCAAGACTTAGTCACCTATCCCACACTTTGTTGACGCACAATCAACTATGGAGTAGAACGCTGCAAATGGGATCGACCATTTTGGATCACGCGAGTCATATGCCCCAATCGATCTTCTAGCTCTTTGAGGACTTGCTCTGCATATCGATCGGCTTCAAGCTGAATTTGTTCACATTCGGCTTGGGCTGCTTGGCGCATGGTCTCAATTTCTTGCTGAGTTTGGCGGCGCACACGCTCTACTTCTGAGATATTCCGTTGGCGCATGGTCTCAATTTCACCTTGCACTTGCTTGCGTAAATGCTGGGCTTCCATTTCCGCCTGCTGGATAATAGTCAGTTCATCGGCAATTTGTGCTGCTCGCTGTTCTGCAGATTGGATGAGTTCTTCTGCATATTGATCGGCCCGATGAATAATATCTTCTTTATTTTGCAAGATATTTTCGGCGGCCCGAATGGTATCCGGGATACTCCTCTCTACAGCTAAAAGCTGCGATAGGAGTTGCTCTTCATCCACCACGGTGCGACGAGTCAGGGGCATTTTTAAGCCGTCTAGCACAATGATTTCTTCTAAGCGTTGCAGCTGTTGCTGCAACTCCAATCCTTGAGACTGATGCGCCGCTAATCCGCTGGGGGCATCGGTGCCGTTGGCGGTGGTATCAACACGGAAGGAGGAGTCTTGGTGAAGCATTCTTCTAGCTCAATAGCAACGTTTTCAGGAACAAGATGAGTCGCTGATCCACCAAATTTAGCAATTTCTTTAACTAAGCTACTACTTAGGAAACTATACTCATTGGAGGTGGCCAGGAACACGGTTTCGATTTGGGGAGATAAGCTGTGATTGGTGTGGGCCATTTGCAACTCATACTCAAAATCGGACAGCACCCGTAGTCCCCGCAATAATACTTGCGCTTTCCGCTTTGTCGCATAAGTCACCGTTAGTGTATCAAATGTGTCAAGCTCTAAGTTGGTAAGATGCTGGGTACAGGTTTTGATTTGGTTGAGACGCTGTTGCACAGTAAACAATGGCGTTTTGTTTGGGTTGCGGGCCACGGCAACAATCACCCACTCAAACAGTCTGCATCCTCGCTCAATAATGTCGAGATGCCCTAAAGTAATGGGGTCAAAACTACCGGGATAGACTGCAATCATGATTCAGACGTTGGGTTGAGGCGATTATAGTCTAATCTCCCTAAGTTTTTGATCGTTTAATTCCAAAATAATGCTAAGTTTTTTGTCCTGATTACCCTCATGAATCTCACCCACTTTTCATGACTGCCTTTGTCTGTTGACGGCTATAAATGCCTGCTCCTTGTTCTTTTCGTTACATCTTTTCTCCACCATGTCGCTGCAGCTCTACAACACCCTGAGTCGAACAAAAGAACCGTTTAAACCGGTTGTGGCTGGCAAGGTGCGCATGTACTGCTGTGGGGTCACGGTTTACGATTACTGCCATTTAGGCCATGCCCGCTCATATATTGTTTGGGATGTGATTCGCCGATATCTGCAGTGGCGAGGGTTTGACGTTCAATACGTACAAAATTACACCGATATTGATGACAAGATTCTGAAGCGGGCGATTGAAACAGATCAAGCTTGGCAAACAGTCACCGAGACGTTTATTCAAGCCTATGAGGACGATATGGCGCGCCTCAATATCTTGCCCGCAGATGCTTATCCTAAAGCCACTGAAACAATCCCCGCCATTATTGACCTGATTCAAGCGCTGGAGACTAAAGGCGTGGCTTACGCCGCTAATGGTGATGTCTACTATGCCGTTGAGCGTTTTCCCGGCTATGGAAAGCTGTCGGGACGTTTACTGGATCAGATGGAAGCTGGGGCCAGCGGTCGGCTAGATCAGGGCGAACAGAAAAAACGCCATCCCCTAGATTTTGCCCTCTGGAAAGCGGCTAAACCGGGTGAACCGAGTTGGGAGTCACCCTGGGGATCTGGGCGGCCCGGATGGCATATCGAATGTTCGGCCATGGTGCAGGAATGTTTGGGACCCGAAATTGATATTCATGCGGGGGGGGCAGATTTAGTTTTCCCGCACCATGAAAACGAGATTGCCCAATCAGAGGCAGCGCTGACGCCTCGGCTGGCCCGCTACTGGATGCACAACGGATTTGTGAATGTGGGGGGCGAAAAGATGTCTAAGTCTCTTGGGAACTTCACGACGATTCGCAACTTATTAGACACTCCGTTACCTATCCTAGAGGAGCAAACGCTAGATCCAATGGCCTTGAGGCTCTTTGTCCTGCAAGCTCAGTATCGTAAACCGATCGATTTTACAGACGATGCGATCGCAGCCGCGCAGCAAAGTTGGCAAACCCTCAAAGAGGGACTGTTGTTCGGGTACGACTATGGCGCTCAACTGCAATGGTCAGACTGCTCAGATCCAGCGTTTGGCAATCCCGCCAATATGCGAATTCCAGATTCGAGTGATGCGGTCCAGCGGTTTCAGCTGGCAATGGATGACGACTTTAATTCTCCTGGGGGATTAGTGGTCTTATTTGAGTTAGCCAAGGATTTGCGCAAGGTCGGCAATATTCTCCGCCATCAAGGAGAAACAGTGTCCACCCCCGATCAACTCCGGGAGCAGTGGCAAACGTTAGTCTGTTTATCCCAGGTGTTGGGCCTGGAAGCCCAGCCTAACGCAGCGGCTGACCATAGGGGGGGCTTAAGCGAGCAAGCCATTGTAGCGTTAATTGAAGAACGACAGGCAGCCCGCCAAGCTAAAAACTATGCCGACAGCGATCGCATTCGCGATCAGCTCAAAGCGCAAGGGATTACATTGATTGATCAGCCCAACGGGATAACCCGCTGGTTGCGGGAATAGGCGATAGCTTTAAGCGTTTGGCTTAGTGCCAATGATGGTGCGGTGGCGTGGATCGCTAGCTGTCGTGAGGGTATGTTCAAAACCTGCTGCTTCCAAAGCAGATTCCACATCAAACGTGTAATAGTCATCACTCCAAGGTTCTGTACTTTTCATCAACGTAAATAACGCGGGTGGTAAGTTTTGGATCACGGGGGATTTAGGGTCATTATCCACCAACGCTAAGCATCCTCCAGGCCGCAGAATCCGCAGTGCTTCTGCAAAAATTTGCTGGGTAATCTCTCGGGGGAGTTCGTGAATTACAAATTGGAGGGTCACCAGATCGAACGCAGCATCGGGCAGTCCCGTCTCCTCTGCTTTGCCATGTAGCCAAGTGATCGCTTGGCTTACATCTCGCATATGGGCGATGGCCAGCATATAGGGGGAGAGATCCAGACCAGTGGTGTGAACCGGATGAGTTTGAGTGGACTGATAGTAGCGATGGAGGGCAAAGGATGAAATCCCCACTGAACAGCCCATATCCAAAATATCCGTCACGTTAGCAGGACCATAGTCAGCCAGCACTTGATGAAAACTAGACCGTAAACGCTGTTGAGCCGTCTCCCAAGTCAGCCCCTCCTGGGGCCAAACTCGCAATGCCATGGCGTAAGTTGCTGATTCGGCCTCAAAGGCAGCTGGCCAGCATAAGTTGCCCTGTTCATAGGCATGAAAAGGGACTTGATAATAGTCTGGATAGACCAGATGAGGATTGTTCGCCTTGTCAAAGAAATCTTGGGTATTTGAGGCGGCTAAAGCTCGGTAGTTTTGACGCCAAGACACACCATTTTTCTCGGCAGTTTCAATCAGAACCTGTCTAGCTTGCCGCTTCATCACAGCATAAATGGGCTTTGTTCGAATAAGGAGATTGACGAGTTTTGATAACCAGTCCTCTCCTGCCCAGTCCGGCTTCAGCTTAAGAGTCATATCGAAAAATGCAGAGGGTTTGGACTCTCATTGTAGAAGGGCAAGTACGCTCACTCATAGAGATATCGAACAAAGCTCAATTTTTTAGGATTAACAACACAGCGCTCAATAGTATTTTTTCGTTTTCAAAAAAAATGATTTTTTTTTTGCTGATCTGGGAATGCTCTGTATTAGCCTATCCCCATTGTCAGCGATTCTACACTCCACAAATGATGTGATTAGAATCTTGTTTATCGGTTTCAACGATTATCAACACTGATGCACTAGCACGTTCCCTAGCCCCCGGTTTCTTAAGTTTCTATTGAGACAAGATCGGGGTATCAATCACGCTAATGCCGTCTATCTCGGCATTCATTAAGATTGGTAAAAGCGCAAAATCAAGCGTATATGGGAGAATATAAGCGCACAATCGCTTTTTGCATCCATCTTGTTTGGCATTTATCTTGTCTTTCCCTTCCCCATTCCATAAATTCTTGACTTCTCACTGCCACTGCTACCCGTCTAAACGCTTGTGCAAGATACTACTCAGATCAGCCTCGATGTGATTCCAGGAGACATCACCTCTCCGACGCTGAGAGAAACGCGAAGTCGTCCCCCTCAACCCAGCCACGCGGGTTCAGGCTCTTTAACCAAGGCAATAAGCCGAGCCCACCATCTCTTGGTGATTAAGGAAGGCGGCCAGCAGCAGACCGTCGTGTTAGAAGCGGCGACCTATTCCATCGGTCGTCATCCCGCGAATTCTATTGTGTTGAATGTCGGCACTGTGTCTCGCCAACATGCGCTGCTTTTGCGTATCCACGAGCCCAAGACGGGGAATCATTTTTTTCGGGTGATAGATGGCAATATCCAGGGTCGACGCAGTCGCAATGGGCTTTGGATCAACGGCAAACGCCGCTTCTCTCATGATCTGAAAGATCAAGAAATTATCTCCTTTGGTGAGGATATTCAAGCCACCTATCACTTAGTCACCGGCTTCCCAGGTGAGTATGAGTTGGATGACTTACTGGCCCTCAATCCGGCAAAATCGACTACCCCTCCTACCTTCACCCCTCAGCCACTGCCATCCGACACAGAACTCCATAATTTAGGGGAAGCCGCTCTCGTCCGCCTCTCCTCATTTCCCGAGTTAATGCCTCATCCGATCATTGAAACGGATTTTAGTGGCAGCATCACTTACATTAACCCAGCAGCGGTTTCTCAATTCCCAGATATCTTAGAGTCCAGCCAGCATCCTCTCTTGCAGGGTTTCTTAGCGGAAGTCAAGAACGCTCAAAATACTTACTTTGTACGAGAAGTCCATGTGTGCGATCGCGTCTTTGAACAATCTATCCACTGCATGCCCGAAAGCCAGGTGATTCGGAGCTATTTAGTGGATATTACTCAGCGCAAACGAGCAGAACAAATTTTGCGAGAAAGTGAAGAACGCTATGCGGCAGCCGCCAGAGGCGCGAATGATGGGCTCTGGGATTGGCATCTACGCTCCAATCGGGTGTATTTTTCCCCTCGTTGGAAGTCAATGATTGGCTACGAAGAAGACGAAATTAGCGATCACTGTGAAGAATGGCTCGATCGGATTCATCCCGATGATCGTGATCGTTTGAGGCAGGAACTATCCCTACATCTTCAGGGAGAGACGGCCCACTTTCAGAGTGAATTTCGCTTGCGCCACAAAAACGGGAAGTACCGTTGGTTCCGCAGCCGAGGGATGGCCCTACGGGACCCAGGCCATCAACCTTACCGAATTGCCGGTTCCCAAACGGATATCACTGAATATTACTTGGCCCGCGAACAGCTTGTCTATGATGCCCTCCACGATGCCTTAACGCGTTTACCCAATCGGGTGTTGTTTATGGATCGTCTGACCCAAGCGATTAAACAACATCATCGGCATCCTGACGATCAGTTTGCCATTCTTTTTCTGGACTTGGACCGCTTTAAAATCATCAACGACAGCCTCGGACATATGATTGGCGATCGACTATTGATTGAAGTGGGTCACCGCCTGCAATCCTGTCTGCGAGAAGAAGACACCGTCGCCCGCCTTGGGGGAGATGAATTTGTCATTTTATTGAATACGATCCAGAGTATGGATCATGTTCTGCAAACCGCTGAACGGATTCAGCAGCAGCTCAAGCAGGCCTTTGCGATTGAAGGGCATGAAATTTTTACGGGGACGAGTATCGGTATTGCCCTGAGCAGTGCCGAATACCAACATGCAGAAGAATTACTGCGCGATGCCGATACCGCCATGTATCGGGCCAAAAACTTGGGCAAAAATCGGTATGAGATTTTTAGCAGCAGCATGCGCTCTCAAGTTCTAGCCCTATCTCAATTGGAGAACGATCTGCGTCGAGCCATTGATCGAGAAGAGTTTCAGCTGTTCTATCAGCCCATTGTGTCTTTAGACAATCAAGACTTAGTGGGTGTGGAAGCCTTAGTGCGGTGGCATCATCCTGAACGTGGCTTAATCTTGCCTTCAGAATTTGTACCCATGGCTGAAGAAGCGGGCCTTATTATTCCTTTAGGCTGGTGGGTCTTAGCACAAGCCTGCCGCCAAATGCAGGTCTGGCAACGGCACTATAGCTGGGCCGAGGATCTACAGCTCAATGTCAATATTTCGAGTCGACAATTCTCTCAGCCTAACTTTGTCAACGATATTCATGCCGTTTTAGACGAGGCGAATCTGCCTTGCCATCGCCTCAAACTCGAGATTACCGAGGGGGTCTTGATGGACCATGCGTCAGATGTGGCGGACAAGCTGGAGGCCATTAAAACCCTTGGCATCAGGCTCGGTATCGACGACTTCGGGACAGGGTATTCCTCCCTGAACTATCTCAATGCGTTCCCGGTAGATACGCTGAAAATCGATCGCTCTTTTGTGGAGCGTATGAATTCAGAAGAAGGCTTTGAAATTGTTAAAACCATTGTCAACCTCGCCCATAACTTACATATGGATGTGGTGGCTGAAGGCGTAGAGCTAGCCGAACAGGCAGAAGAACTGACGCAAATGAATTGTGAATATGCCCAAGGGTATTTATTTGCCAAACCCACGAATAGGGAGGGCATGGAGCAATTTCTGCTGGGCTATTACGATTAATGGTTACTGTTGCAGGGATTGCAAATAGGGTTGAGGGTCATGGGCCACCCAGCCTAAACTGGAGCGATAGCGTACTTCAAATCTAAGGGCAGTCTGGGGAGCAGACGCAACCTCACCAATCAGCCGTCCCGGTTGCACCCGTTGCCCTGCTTTGACATCCACATTCTGAAGACGGCCATATCGAGTCTCTCGGCCTTGGGTATGGCGGATAATGACCAGCTGACCTGAGGCATCTCGCTGCCCCGCAAAGACAACAGTGCCAGCACTGACGGCATAAACCGGCGTGCCTGTGGCAGCCTGAAGATCAATGCCACTATAAAACTGCATTTTGCGAGTGTCTGGATTGACCCGCCAGCCATAGGTACCCAAAACGGTAGCGGGTTGAGGGAGCGGATAGCGATCGCGACCATTCACTTGCCGACCAGATGCAGAGAATTTCTGCAGCGGACGCAGCGGCGCAATCCCAGTGGGTTGAGCATTCACCCTCGGCGACCATTGAATGCCAGGGACAAAGGCTACCTTGGGCGATAATTGGCAACCATTCACCTCAAACAAAACTTCTGAACTTACATGATAGGCGTTAGCAACGGCCTTCAACGTCTGACCTGCGGGCACTGCCACCAAAATGCCGTTGTAGGGCGGCACGACTAAGTTCATCCCCACCCAAACCCGTCCCGTTCGGAGTCGAGGATTCATACCTTTGAGGGTGGCTGGCGATAAGCCATACTGTTGGGCAATCCGGGGCAATGTTTCGCCAGGTTTGACTTGATGCTTGACTAATCGAGACAACACAGAGGCGGGACAGCGCTGGGAAGACACGGGTTTTGTGGCTGGGGGAGACTGGGCCTTAGCCAGCCAGTTGCCTCCTACCATGCCGCTACCGAGTGTCCAAGGTATGATTGCAAGAAGATGGCAAAAGTTGAGTCTAGCCATAATACTCAATTGCTCCCAGGGTTAGAGTGGAGTAAACCATAACAATCACGCTGAATGCGCACTAGTTTTACGATAATGCAGCGATCCCTCCAGCATCTAGTTTTTTCCCTTTTCGTCGGAAGTGCGCTGCTCCAACCCGGCTGCCAGCGTTGGTTTAATCGAGCGTCCAACCCCGCTAATCAGGCCGAAAGCACCCCCGAAATCCCGGTGACTGAAATTGCTAATCGGTCAGCCATCAGCTCTAATCTGATTGTCAAAATGGTGGATCAGGTCGGCCCTTCTGTTGTGCGGATTAACGCTGCTCGCAGTTCCAACCGTTCACTTCCCGATCTATTTGATGCTCCGAATCGCCCTATGGAGCGGGGCACGGGCTCAGGATTTATTTTTGATGAAAAAGGCTTAATTCTCACCAATGCCCATGTGGTTGAGGATGCAGACCAGGTTACTGTTGTGCTCAAGGACGGACAACAGTTTCCCGGCACCGTAGAAGGGGCCGATCCTCTCACGGATATCGCTGTCATCAAAATAGAGGCTAACCAGTCCTTACCTGCTCTGGCCCTCGGAAATTCAGATACTTTACAAGCCGGAGATTGGGCGATTGCCATTGGCAATCCCTTAGGACTGAATAATACGGTGACCATGGGCATTATTAGCGCCACCGATCGATCTAGTTCTCAGCTGGGTGCTCCGGATCAGCGGGTGAATTTTATTCAAACTGACGCCGCGATTAATCCCGGCAATTCGGGGGGACCACTCCTCAATCTCAAGGGCGAGGTGATTGGGATTAATACGGCCATTATTCGCGAATCGCAGGAGTCCGGGGTGACGGCTCAAGGGCTTGGCTTTGCGATTCCCGTCAAGATTGCCGCTCGCATTAGCCAGCAATTGTTAAATGAGGGGCAAGTCGCCCATCCCTATCTCGGGATCCGTATGGTGAGTCTCTCGGAACAGACCAAAGAATTATTGAAAGACGAGGCAGAGTTCCAGGTTCAGCAAGAGAAAGGGGTACTCGTCGTTGATGTGCTATCTGGCTCCCCAGCGGAAGCAGCCCAGCTTAAGTCGGGTGACGTCATTGTTCAAATTGGTAAAACCCAAATTGACAATACAGAGCAACTGCAACAACTCTTACAGTCCGTAACTCCAGGGGATCAGCTGTCGTTAACAATTATGCGTAAAAACCAGAAGCGTCAAGCACAACTGAAAGTGGGGACGCTGCAACCGGAAACCTTTTCTCGACGCTCCTAAGCGCTAGGATGATGGATTTAGACGATGGATTTATTTGAGCAGCATCGTCAACAGTTACTAGAAGCAGAAGCGCCCCTCGCCGCACGTTTACGCCCTCGCACCTTAGATGAGTTTGTGGGCCAAGATGACATTGTTGGCCCAGGGCGCTTATTACGGCGGGCGATTCAAGCCGATCAGCTTTCTTCGCTGATCTTCTACGGTCCCCCTGGCACAGGCAAAACCACTCTGGCTCAGATCATTGCTAATACCACCCAAGCTCATTTTCTGGCCCTCAATGCAGTATTAGCGGGCATTAAGGATATTCGCTCAGCAGTTGATGAGGCCCAGACCCGGCGTGGTCAGTATGGTCAACGCACGATTCTCTTTGTGGATGAGGTGCATCGGTTCAATAAAGCCCAACAAGATGCTCTATTGCCGTGGGTAGAGAATGGCACAGTGATTTTAATTGGGGCAACCACCGAAAATCCTTATTTTGAGGTCAACAAAGCCCTAGTCAGTCGGTCGCGTGTTTTTCAATTGCGATCGCTCACCCCAGACGACCTCCGACAAGTCCTAGATCGGGCATTGCAAGACAAATATTTCGGCTATGGCGATACAGCCATCGAGCTTGCGGAGGCCGCTACAGACCACCTGATTAATGTGGCGAATGGCGATGCCCGAGCGTTGCTCAATGCCTTGGAACTTGCGATTGAAACCACCGAGCCAGGTGCTAATGGCGTTATTCCCATCTCTTTAGCGGTGGCGGAGGCATCGATTCAACGACGGGCTGTTCTCTATGACAAAGAGGGAGATGCCCATTTTGATACAATCAGCGCCTTTATTAAAAGCCTGCGTGGATCAGACCCGGATGCAGCCCTCTACTGGCTAGCCCGTATGGTCTATGCCGGAGAAGATCCCCGCTTTATCTTTCGGCGGATGATCATTTTAGCCAGTGAGGATGTGGGGCTAGCCGATCCACAGGCCGTCGGCGTTGTCATGGCCTGTGCCCAAGCTTTTGATCGAGTGGGGTTACCGGAGGGTCAATATCCCCTCGCCCAAGCCGCGCTTTATCTATCGATGGCTCCCAAATCCAACAGTATCTTGGCCTACTTTGATGCCTTGGCCGCAGTAGAGAAGGAACGAGAAGATGAGGTTCCCAATCCCCTCAAAGACGGGAGCCGAGACCACCATTCGTTTGGTCATGGGGCAAATTACAAGTATCCCCATGCCTATCGCGATCATTGGGTGGCCCAGCAATATCTTCCCGATAGCCTCCAAGGCCAGATTTTCTATCAACCCTCGGCCCAAGGGGCAGAAGCTGCACTGCAAGACCAGATTGCTCGTCAACGGGAAGCTCAACTTTCAGGACTCGCTGAAGCCCATACACCCGATCCAGTGAGCCATGGCCCCAAAGATTCCAAGAAAGAACGGTGGTTGCAGCGCACTATGAGTCAGACGGGAGACCATGCAGCTTGGGTGCGCGATCGTATTTTCAGTTTCACTCAAATTCAGCGCCATCATGTGGTGTTGGAAGTTCGCAGCCAAACAGGGCTACTAACATGGGAAGCGTTACGACGGACCCCGGAAGGCAATGTCTATACCCACGTTCCCTCAGATAAAGTCGCTCAAACCCTGGAAGCACAGGTTAAGGCCCTGTCAGCCTTGCAACGGCCTATCTGTGTTGCAGGGTCGAGTTCTGACCTCAAAACTCTGATTCATGACCATACCCCAGATCTCCAGTTTGATTGGATTCTAGGTCGGAATACCTTTGCAAATCAGATGCATAAAATGGATCGGCCAGCAGTTGAGAACCTGGCCCAGCAGTTGATCAGCCTTTTGAGACCGGAGGGTCAGATCATTCTAGCGGAAACGATTCCTAAATACGGGCAACGAATTTGTAACTTAGTAAAGGCAGATGATGTAGATTTGGCGTTATATCAGCGTTGGCAAACGGCTGAAGTTGAATTATATCAAGGTGATACGGGCGATACGACACTCACCTGGGATGAATCTGATCTACAAACTGCATTTGCTGATCAACTGATCACGATAGACCTAGAACAGACTCACATGAGTCTATATGTCACTCCTAAGTTGATTGCACGGTGGTTTGCGACGAGTGGTGATCGTCCTTCCTATGGAAAGCGGCTAGGGCAGCATTGTTCAGCGAAAGATGTGAAACAGATTCAAGCACTGTTGACTCAAAAGCTATTGCACCAAACCATTCAGTGGCAAACTACTCTTGCATTTGTCCATGTCCACTGTCCAAAATAGTCACGATAAATGGCATAGATTTTGGTGCTATTCTAGCTTTCTACATTTCGTGACAGCTTCATTGATCAAGTAATCATCAGGATTGGCTGCTAGTAATTCTTCCAGATGCTCCAGGTACTGGAGTTGTGGGCATTCTGCGGCAGCTTCAATCATGAGTTTAGCGACTGTTGGTCGTGATAAATCCTTGAGGACCACAGGAATAACACGAGCATCCTGGCGTTTAGCTAGCCCCACCGCCGCTTCTCCTTGGATTTCATCATCAGAATCCGATAAACCTTGAACCAGAACCTCGCGAACCTGGGGAGAATCTGCATCACTTTGAGCACCCAAACCACATATTGCCCAATTGCGCACATCATAGTCATCGTCCTGCGCTAATCGACACATCATTTCGACTGCAAGGTCGGAGTGATCGCACTGGGAGCCACCCAAAGCAAAGGCCACTTGCAAACGGACATCGGCAGAATCGTGATTGGCAAATGCCACCAGTTCGCTACTTTCCCACAAGAAACCATAGGATGCATGGTGACCCAATGCATTGCTTGCACTGCAAAGAACTTCCGTTTCAGGATCGTGGAGCAGCGACAACAGAATTGGCAGTGCAACTTCACCAAATGGGTAGGGTGAGTCGCGATCTGTACATCCAAGTTGAGATAAGACGGCAGCCCCCAATGCCCTCATACAGGATTCAGAGCTTTTACACCATTCCACAGCAGTATCAAATATCTGAGGGTCTGAGCGGAGATGAAGAGAATAAAGAATATCCCCATACAGATCATCCTCATCATCAGTAGAACGCGCACATTTTTCTGCTTCAATCAGCAGTTGCTCCGTAGATAAGGTTTTGAGAGAATCGACCATCATACGCGAGCCTTCTGATAGAGATAACAACTAGGTTGTATATACAGCTATCGAATCTCCTAGACTGACATTGCCAGATGCTAACACTCTGGTATAGAGACGACTCATACCCGGATGTCGTTTTTGACTAATACGACCATAACAACGGAGTTTGAAGTAACGAGCAATCGTACGGCAAGGCTGGGCATAGTCTGTGATTTCTAAGCGCACGCTATCTCCTAACTGGAGCTGAACACCGGGGATTAACTGCTGCCAATCCAAACCAGCCACTGTGATATTCTCCCCCGCAGCACCTGGTCTAATAGGATGCCCTTCCCCTTGCAGCATTTCGATAATTTCTGCAGACCATAAGCAGATTGCCCGATCTGGACCACCGTGATGCTTGAGATTTTTCTGGCGATCGCCCACTAGCCCTTCTACGTCGATATGGGCGCTCGGTACCGACTTCTTGGGTACACCTCCGTCGGAAACATTGATCTGGATAACCTGGCCCTGAAGCTTGGAAAGCGAGGTGGAAGCAGAATCCAAATTAGGCATGAGGTTGGTGACGACAATGACGACCCATCCCTAGCATAGTGCCATTCTCAGGAGTGCAGCATGAGTTGAGAGTAGCCCATTAGGCTTTTATGGGCGACCTGACAAAGTGCACTCTGAATCAAGCAACGTTTTATGCCATCCCCATTTCCACCTTTAATTTTTCGAGATCATCATCCATTTCCAAATCTCTGTAGATCAGCTCCTTTTCATCCAAGCCGTAAGAGTCCATTAACGCCTGAATTTGATCCGCCCCCTCGATCTTGTCACTGGTCGATAGGATACCCAGTATACGTTTAAGACAATTCACCTTGCCCACAATTTTGAGGACAGGTGCAGCAGTGGCGAACGCTGCGCCTGCCGGGGGAAAAACCAGGGAAATTGCAACAATACTGCCAGTGACGACAGTGGTTGTCGCTGCAGCAGTCGCTGAAGCTTTCAACGTATCAACCAGTGCATCTTCTACCGATTTTTGACCTTGCTGAACGGCCACAAAATTATTCAGTCCACTAAACGCCAGTTCAAATCCAAACGCGGTCTTTCCGGCTGTGACGGCCCGTTGGGCAACAACTTTTGTCCCGGCTTGAAAGTTGATTTCAGCTTTAGCTTTAGCAATATTCTGTTTTTCTGTGGGAGAGCTATTTCGTTTACTCTGGGCTCGACTTACAGTGACCGATTCTTGATGGCTCTTGCTGAGGCTTGATTTGTTATGGCTCCCGTTATGATTCTGTTTGTATTGACTAATGCCCTTGGCCCCTAGTCGACAGACGTTTTTAGGGATTTTGCTGTAGATTTTCTTGGCGTCTTGCCAGGAATGGGGTTCTTCGGTCCTCAAACTTGCAGCACTAGACCTAGGTGCAGAATCAGCTCCCTGACCTGAGTTGGGTGCAGCATATGGGCGGTAACTCTCCGGCTTAAGCTTTTGAGATGAACTCACGTTAGTGTGTTGAGGATCTGGCAATTCAACAGAAAACTGGCTGAACCAATGCAAAGTTTGTGATGTGGCGTCCTTAGCATAAACCTCTACCTGACAAATAAAAGGAATTTGAAGGTATTTCAGGAAATTGTTTATATATTTCTCAACAGGCTCTTGGGGTGGAACACCCTCTGTTTTTTTAACAATAAAAATAATTTTTTCTGCTTCGATAATCGCTCTCCCGGTCACCGCTATAGTCTGTAGGACATGGTTGAGAGCATAGGTGATGGCATCAACCTGGCCTTGGCGAGCCAGCACTATAATATTGGATTGCGACATAAAGACTCTTTTTAAGTGAAATAAAGTACATTTAGCCTATAGATGTATATTTAATGTTCATTTTTTGGAGCAAAAAAATACACATATACTTTTAATTTAAAAGTTATTTTTTACCTTTTTCTTTACGCAGCCACAAATAAAAATTGAGTATTTGACTTAATTATTCCCAGTTCTTTAGCTATTTTTCTATTGGCCTATAGACGTAATTCTGTAAACAGTTGATCCTGATCGTATGGGAGCTATTTCTGGCACCGATCACTGCTTCAAGGCGATTAACGGTTGGCCATAGTGAGTATGCCGCATCCTTCGGAAGAGCAAGCGACAAACTACCTGCAGGAATCATCTGATCAACAGCATGGTGAACTAGCAATGGCTTCATCTTTGAATGACTAGGGCATGGCGATATCTTGCACAAAATCCTAGGTTTATCAACACAAATCCGTTTTATCTGGAATTCAGATGCAAATAACGACCTGAACAGCGGTATACAGGCTCTTTTCCCTGATTTATTAATTTAGTAACAAATTATTAAAATCCGATCCACCCCGATACGGCTCTTAAGCCTTTCAGAGGGTGAGATCTAGGTTCTCAATAGGCCTTGCAATAGTATGTTTGTACTGATACACTTGTACTATGCACAAGAGAAAACACCTTCTTCCGTCGGGTGCCCTTTCTCTACTGGCATTGCCAAACCTTTGCAACCGCCAATGCATAATCACTCCCTCACTTACTTGGATGCAGGTGTTCATATGTCTCACTTTCAAATCATTTTTTTAGAAGCTCAATGCCAAAGTGCCTATTGCCAAGGGCTTGAAGATGCATTGAAATCCTTGCCACCTCGTTATTCCAGGAATTCAGAGTATATGCAGGGCTACAACAGCCTTGAGTCCCACACCTCACAATGGGCTGCTTAAAACCGTTTCCCCACCATCAACTTACGTTTCAAGGAGAATTCAATAATGATGTCTACAACCCTCACTCGACCTGCTCCAATTGATGAATTTGCTGGGGATGAATATGGTCCTGCCTATCAGCCTCTGCCTTATTTACAAGTGCTCAATCATGAAGATCCACAGCAGGCCGGATTTTTTATCTCCGCTGATAATGCTGCTGCCGTCAATTTCCAGCCCACCCCTGAGTGGCAACCTCATGATGCCTATTTCATGTCAGGGGGTGTAGCAGTTGGCTATCGCAGTCTTACAGCCCGTTTAGCAGTTTTGCGACGGTCACCTTTGCTGATGTTTTCGCGCCAAGACCGTTCTTTCTTAGGGCCATTTGATCGCGATACCTATAACCCTGAGGAGGTGATTCTCAAAACCCGCTATTTGGCCTATCTCGTCAGCCGACAAAAGCAGCTCCTCCATCAATCACCCTTGCAATTTACGGCCAAGGGGTCTCTTTGCGGATCATTTGGAGAACATTTTAATCAGTTTCAGTCCCAAATGAACTGGGCCTACGGCAAGCCCCGTGGTGATCGCTTTTTTGCCCTGTCGATTTTTGCGATTAAGCTACAGCCCATCCTCAAAGGTCAAGAAAAGAAATCCTGGGTTTGTTCGATTGTCGAGCATGGCCAGCCAACCAATGAGAACTGGCGTAACTTTTTCCTGGGCTATGACCCTAACGCCAAGCAAAAGCTGCTAGCTGACTTTGAAGCACATGCTAATTTTGCCCAGGGCGATCGGGACAAAGGGGTGCCTGAGCGTTATGACGCGATAGTTGATGATCTAGCCTTCTAAAACTGGGGCGAACACAGCGTGTGGGTGGGGCTATGACTGCTCCGCCTATGCGCGAGTATTCGCAACGTTGTGGCTGCGCCTTAATTGCGGCGAACGGAACGAATGGAGAAAAAAGATCTGCTCCGTTTGTTTAAAGGAGAGGTCACCCTACAATAGCTAGACTATTCAAACCGGAATCAACTATAAGAAATGATGAGCAGGCAACTTGAGCAATGGCTATCAATGGCATGCAGGAACCAGGACCGCTGCAAATTTTAGCGTTTAGATTATCGCCTGGCTCGGATGTGCGCCAAGCCATAGAAGACATCGCCACACGTGAGCAAATCAGTGCTGGCAGTATTTTGAGTGCAGTGGGTAGCTTGAGCAGGGTGCAGTTGCGATTTGCCCATGCTGAAACACCAACGGAACTGACTGGGAAACATGAAATCCTAACGTTGTCCGGAACCCTGAGCTCAGCGGGTGTTCACTTGCATATGACTGTTGCCAATGAATGGGGGGAGTGTAAGGGCGGTCATCTTGTGGACGGGTGCCATGTTCATACCACCTTGGAACTCATAATTGCGACGTTCGTAGATCTTCAATTTACTCGAAAACTAGATCACTTGACTGGATATCCAGAGCTGGTGATTAGCTCAATTTCTCAATCTTCCTCATCCTCGACTTAGGTCTAGAAATAGGGAAAGGGAATGGTTTTTCTTAGCCTTGATTTAACCTGCCTGCGTCAGAATCGAAACGCATTATTGAGCAATTTTTGCATGACTTGGATCGATTTCGGCTTACGGCTAACCGTTGCTCTGATTTTGGGAAGTGCAATCGGCATTGAACGACAGTGGCGACAGACTCGCGCTGTTCTGAAAACCAATGTTCTAGTCTGTATTGGCTCATCGATGTTTGTGATGATGTCTTTAATGCATGCCCAAGATTCCAGTCCAACGAGGGTTGCAGCTCAGATTGTTTCTGGCGTGGGCTTTTTAGGGGGCGGTGTCATTCTCAGAGAAGGCACGAGTGTGCGGGGGTTAAATACCGCTGCAACCCTATGGTGTTCTGCTTCTGTGGGAACGCTCGTAGGGGGCGGATTCCTTTTTCCGGCTTATTTGGGGGCAGCGGCCGTAGTTCTGTCTAACTTGTTGATGCGACCTTTAGTAGAACAGCTAAAATTTCGCCCCCATAAACCTGGACAGTCCGCAAGTATTTATCGATTCGTTCTCATTTGTGAAAACCACGAAGAGAAAGTTATTCGTAACGTGCTGTTGGAGTCTGTCAATACAGAAGAGATGATGATCAACGCTTGGCGGAGTGAAAGTTTAGATTCTTTAGGCAAACATCATCAGATTGTTCTTGAGATTGAATTGATGACCGCTCAGCGTAATGACAAGCTCCTGGATGATTTGAGTGAGATGCTGCAGGACTCCTCCAATACCCAGCAGATTCGCTGGGAAATGGTCTCGGATCGGATTAAGGGTATTCCTCTACCCACCCAGTAGCTTCATGCGGATGTGACATCGTTATTATTACCCGTACATGAGCAATCGGGGACTTTAAGGCAAGAAGGGTAAAGCAGCCAATTCCTAACAGGCAGTATTAACAAATAGGGTTTTAAGATTACTTTAGCCACGAAATATTTTCTGAAATGAAGAAAATTGCTGCGATTAGCCTATTACCTACGATTATTCCTATTATTCTTTCAATAATATTAATTTATGATAAAAAATCCGTTTTAACGGAGGCTTTGTGATTTATTGGTTAAGCCAAGAATAACGAATCGTTAAGGTTTGATGGGGGATATTTAGACAATGCATGCAAACTCAAAGCAAATGATTCTTGCTTCTTCTTTCTTTATTTTTTGCTTGGTGGGACCACTCACCTTTTGGCTCGGTGAGCGGAGTAGTCGAGCATCACTGAGTTGTCCTCCTCAACAACTACAAGCGGATAGTCCAGTGGTATGGTCTCCAAGCCAACATCCTCAACAGTAATCAAGGGTGTGATTCCATACTGATTTGAACGCTTCTGGCTGAGTGCAAACAGATTGCAATCGATGGTGGATGGCGAGTCGCGATCGCATAATCACATCCCCATCCCCGTAGAGTTGAAACGCCCAGTTCGCCCCAAATAAGAGCATATCCAGCTCGTGGGCCAATTGATTAGCATTGGCATGGCCATGAATATCTCCCACCTGCTGTGCTTTCACAATCAGACGGACAAAGGTCTGCTGCCGTTCGGCCATAATTTCAGCCAAGCGATCGCGAATCGGGCCGGGGCGACTATTAAATTCAGTAGATGTGGCAGCAAAGAAGCATCCCCCCCGAAATAGCTGCTGCTCTGTATAACGCAGCCAGGCTTCGCAGAGAGACCACAGACGTGGCAAGCCTTTGGTCGTACGCAGGGCAGGCCGAACCACTTCTCGCAACACCAAATGGCGGGCACCTTCAATCACAGCCAATTGCAGTGCTTCTTTGGAGCCAAAATGGGCAAACAAACCGCTTTTGCTCATCTGCAATTCTTTGGCAAGCTGCCCAATGGAGAGTCCTGTCAGGCCGTCGACAGACGCCAAATCCATGGCACAGTTCAAAATGGCTTTGCGGGTTTGTTCGCCTTGGGCTTTGCGGTGATGAACGGTGGAACTCAAAGTCTCAGTCAGGTGATAACGCGATTGATTATAGCTTGAAAATTTTGCCTGCTTGCGAGGAAAAGATAGGGTGATGGGGTCTGAATGGCTCAAGCGGGGCTGGCTACACAAATATGACTGCATTCGCGACCAAGGGATAGCTCACTTGCTGATCTCGGTGATCGAGCATCTGAGGCGACTCATATCCTTCGGTGTAGACTATCAAACCTCGGCAGCATGCTAATTTTTGGGTAATTTTGTGCACTATGGTTCTAAATCGATTGCTATTTTATGCCTGAAATTCAACCTGCTGATCCTGCTTCCAGACGAAAATTATTAGTTGGGCTGTCGCTCTTTCTGCTGGTGATGTTGTTGGGCCAGAGCGTCGTTCAGTGGTTCACGAAGTGGCTAACTGAGGATCCAGAGCGGGTGAGGGAATATTTCGTCTATATTGTCGGTGCGATCGCAGTCATCTTCTCGCCGCTGTTGGCGTTGGGATATTATTCTTGGCAAATTGGGGGGGCGGTCATCAGGGCCAAGCGATTTCCACCACCCGGGATGAAGGTGATCAAGGATACTGTAGTGGTCAAAGGGCGCAAGGCAATAGTTCGAGGACGAGCCTTGCAGGTCTGTGGTGCAGTGATGGGGGGGACTGCCATTGCCTTTCCGATGGCCTTCTGGCAGATTCTGGGCCATCTTCTTAGCGAAACGCGATAGGTCTGATGGGTTTTGGAGTCTCAATGTTAGCTTAAAAGAGAGAGAATCTCTACGGTCTGCAATGAGCGCTTTGGAGGAAAAGGGATGCCAGATAGCCCGTGTAATCTTGTATTCGTTTATAACGCCGATGCTTCGTTCAACAGCCTGTTGCAAGAAGCGGCCCATAAACTCTTTGATCCCGATTCCTACGAGTGCTCTTTATGTGAGCTGACATATTCCCTCATCCGCAAGAAAAAAGGCTGGGTAGCATTCCTCGATGCCTTGCCCTGTACCCATGAGTTTCATCTTAGGAACCGCTTTCGCCAGAAATATCCGACTCACGCCCATGACCCGTTTCCTTGTATTTATAACAAGTCCGATACGGGTGATCTAAAGCTATTGGTTAAAGCGGAAGATATCGACAATGCAGAGACACTCGAACAACTACAAGAGATGGTAACGACAGCCGTTTTAGATCGGTGGTAGGATTTGCTTACCGGACGATACGGCGTTTCAAGCAGCCTTAATAAGATTAATGCGGCACCGCGCTAGCAGATGGAAGTTAAGGTAGCCAAAACTGAGGTAACCAGCTTTTTTGTACGTCCCGAACGGCCTTGTTGATGGAACGGGCGATTTGAATATGAGGTTCATCAGGTTCAATTGGGGCAATAGAGGCGGGAAAGCCCTGACCTAATTGGCTAATCACATGATTTGCCGCTTCTAGTCCGGTGACATAGGCTTTTTCCTGGGACCAAGAGCCGTGCCGAGTCACCACCCAGTCGCCACTCATATATAAGTTGTTAATGGGGGTTTGTGCGGGTAACAAATACCGATAGCTACCCGGTGCAAAGTGGGTAACGGCTCTGGGTAACCGAATCACGCTGGAATCAACCACTTTAGCTTCTCGAAAATCGGGAAGACAGGTGGTGAGGTCCTGTTGCACCATGCGAATAATCTCATCGTCTTCCACGGTTAGGAACTGATTGGCATGGTAAAAGTCCGCTTCAATGACTGTTTCTGGCTGATCGCGATAGTCATCATGGAGGGCATTGAGGTCAAAAAAGGTAGAACCCGTGGTGGGATGGAAGCCAAAGCAGGCATTGGACGGTTGAGGAACATCGACTTTGCGGTCAAACCAGAGGCGAGTGGCTAAGATATCCACAGCACCCAAATTCATCATGTCGCGGAACTGAGGATGCTTTTGTAGCGTGGAACTGCCCCGGACGATGTTTTGCATGCCTGTAATGCCGACGGAAAAGATCACCGCATCGGCTTCAAACACTTCATCTCCACAAATAACGGCATCGGCTTGGCCTAAATCATTGAGCCGTACATCGGTAACTCGGCGTTGGGTGAGGATTTTGCCCCCTGCATCGGTAATGCGATCGCACCAGGGTTTAAAAATCTTTTCCCCCACGGTCCCCCGACACCACACCACATCAAAATCAGCCTGGTGGGCCAGGATGAAATAGTAGAGCATCCCTAAAGCGGCAGCAGCGGAGCATTGCTCACCTGGGGCAAACAACCCTACCAACAGCATCGGTTCAAAGGCATCTCGATACAGCCGTGCGGAAACGCCATAGCTCTTGAACAGTTCCCTAGCCGTCACCGAGTCGTAGCGTCGCCAAGCCTCATCGGAATTATCAAAGTCGATGATCGGATACATCATTGTAAAGGCGGACAGCCGATCAACCAGCGGTAAGCGGGGAAACTGGGGATAGGCAAATGTCCCCAAGGGCATCGGTAAGCGCTGTTCCTTCTGGAAAATAGGGGACACCGCTTCTAGTCCTGCCGGAGAATATTGAGAGGACTTTGTCCAGTCTGTAAAGGGATCAAGTCCTAACTCGTCAACTAAGCCAAAAATATTTTTATAGGGATACCAAAACCCATGAATCCCGGCTTCAACGGGACGACCTCCTGCTGTTTTCCACCCTGCGACCAGGCCACCTGGATAAGAGCCTGCTTCCAAAAGGGTGACATCATACCCCTGGGACACAAGGTGATAGGTGGCACCGAGGCCAGCCCAGCCAGCACCAACGACGACAACACGTTTTTTGGAGTCAGAGGTCATAGCTTTTAGAAATTAAATGATGGGTAACCAATTGCCGTATTTACCATGACATGAAATCTGCGGTTCTTGCACGGATGTAATACCCAGTGATGGGTCTATCTTGCAGACTGAAAAACACCATAAATGACTCTTATGGTTTTGCAACAGGTACACAAGGGGATATCTGTAGGGAACGTTAGAACTGTTATCGCATTTTCTCGTTTGTCGAGACCCTGTTGCTCTGGAACCTATGTTGCTGAATCGATATAAAGGATTGAACCGCTCCTTCCTCACCTTCGTCATTGGTTGGGGACTCAGCCTGTTGCTATCGCTAGCTTCCCTAGCTCCCAGTCAGGCCATTCCCATAACTGAAGTTCCTAATCCTCGCCAGGACAATAATTGGGTGATGGATATGGCTGATTTACTCAGCCCTGATAGCGAAGCACAACTGAACCAGATGATCACGGCATTGGAAGAGGCGAACGGTGTCGAAATTGCAGTGGTGACGGTTCCCGAAACGAAACCTTCCGCATCCCCCAAAGCGTTTGCGACAGAACTATTTAACACCTGGGGAATTGGCAAAGAAGGGGAGGACAACGGTATCTTATTTCTGGTTTCGAAGAACGAACGCCGCACAGAGATTGAGACTGGGTATGGTCTAGAGGCTATTCTGCCTGATGCTAAGGTAGGCAATATTCTCCGTACTCAGGTCACCCCACACTTTAAGCAAGGCAATTTTGATCTAGGTATCGTCAAAGGTACCCAGGCGATGATCCAGGTCTTTGAGAACGACACGCTTCAACCCAAAACACCATTACCTGTTCAAGAAGGAACCCCGAAACCCTCGACCTCAAAAGTAGAAAAAGAGCAATACATTACTAGGGCTAGTTATTTAGCTTTCATCATAATATTGGTCGTTATTGTGATGGGAACATTGAAATATGTGAGTCAAATCAAGACTCAAGTCTTTCGGGTTACTCCCGTGGGTCGCACTACTTTGGACTCTCGCAGGTGGACGTCCCTGTGGATCACAATACTTCGGAAATTATCGTTAGACAACGGCAAACACACACCCATTAAACACGGTATTTTCCTGAATTCAATAAAAGTGTCCCAAGCTGGGGGGGCTTATTACGGCACATCTACTGGGTTATTAATAATAGCTTATGTTATGCAGATCGGAGTAGCTTGGTTTGCCTCCTTTGCCTTCCTGATCTGGGCTTGGTTAATGTATGAACTGTGGTGCTGTTTTAGACGAGATGTAGGCAAAAAAAAAGCAGGCTGTGACCTATTTATACTGAATTTATTCAGCTTCATATTTATTGGTGGCGGAGTTTTTTTTACCGACTTAATGCTTCAGGTTGTTCCTTGGATTTTAATACCGCTGTTTCTAACCATTTTCCCAATGATATTTCAGTCGATTAGATTGCTACCCCCAGGCAACGAGGCATTTATCAATTCGTTTATGTTCCTCTGTATTGGCTGGGTGGCTTTTGCTATCGGCTTAATTCATCCTTTTCTTCCTGGTTTTCTAGCACTGCCGTTCCTATGTGCTTGTTCAGGTTCACTACGGTCCATGAGATTGCTGAACCATAATAAGGTGCTATGCCAATGCCAGTCTTGCAGCAGTCCGATGCAACGGCTGGATGAGAACATTCTTCGGCACAACCTGAAATCATCCTTGTTTTCGAATCGCTTTGAATATCACGAAGGCTGGCAATGTTCCACCTGTGGTCCATCAACTTTGCATATGTTCTCAGAACAATTCCCATGGATAACTCGCCGTTATAGCGATGGTTGGAGCGGGAGCGGGTACAGATCCTCTCACTCTCATAGCGGGAGTGGCAGTAGCTACAGCAGTGGCAGTAGCTATAGCAGTGGCAGTGGTGGCTATGGTAGCAGTAGCGGAGGGAGTGACTTTGGTGGGGGCAGCAGTGGCGGCGGTGGAGCTGGAGAGAGCTGGTAATTGTCCTCTTCTGAACAGTCTCAACTTTTGAGGCTCACGTCAGCATTCTCTGCTGTTTGCACCAACTACAAACTCCCTATTCTCATCACTTTTTGGGATGAATTGTGATAGTTCATGGAGCGAAAGGTTTAGCGGAGGAATAACTATTCACACTGCCAAGTGTCCTTCTGGGAACACTAGAGATATTCAGTGATGACTGCTCCAAAGTCTTAGTCCAAACCTAAGCTTGATCAAAATATGTTTCTCTCCAGACTTAAACAGCGAGAACGTTCACTGCTGACATTCATCTTGGCGTTGGGTTTCAGCCTATTTCTTTCGATATTTTCCCTAACACCGAGCCGGGCCATTCCCGTATCTGAAGTTCCTAATCCACGCCAGGATAACCACTGGGTAATGGATATGGCTGATGTGCTTAGTCCCGACAGCGAAGCAAAGCTGAATCAGATGATTACTGCTTTGGAAGAAAAGAACGGTGCTGAAATTGCAATCGTGACCGTACTCGATACTAAACCATCAGCCTCACCCAAAGCCTTTGCAACCGAGCTATTTAACACTTGGGGAATCGGTAAGGAAGGGATTGACAATGGTGTATTGTTTTTAGTCTCTAAAAATGAACGTCGTACGGAAATTGAGACAGGATATGGTCTAGAGTCCATACTTCCAGATGCCAAAGTGAGTAACATTCTGCGCACGCAGATCATCCCTCACTTTAAACAAGGCCATTTTGAGTCAGGCATCGTCCATGGGACTCAAGCTATTATCCAGGTTCTAGAGACGGAGCAAGTTGGATCTCAGGTGCCGTCAACCCATGCAGAACCAACGCTTCACTGGTTTGCTCAACTCTCGGAACAGATGCACCTGATTATTGCAGGAGGTATAGCCTTCATCGTTACAGGTGTGGTAACGATGACCTCTGTTGTACTAGCGAGAGTCTCTAGAAAAAAGCAGGTTTTGAGCGTGTCTCCCGTAGGTCGTACGATTTACCAGGAGCAACCGAATACATGGCCTACTCGGGGGTGGTTTTGGATATTGCGGTGGTTAGCAGGAGACTACAACGCAACTGAGACACGACCACTAAAAATGCGAATCGCCTTTAACCCAACGAAAGAAGTGGTTCAAACTTGGTGGACTTTCTTTGGTCTATTGATGGGGCTGTGGCTCCTAACCTCTTTTATTAAAGGAATTACTTTATTCAAGCTACTGCTGATTTGGGGATGGTTGGGTTACGAAATTTGGCGTTGTGCGAAGCGCGATCAGCCCCTTGTCAATGCCGTTAAAACAGCCTTGGGCAAGCTGATTATCTTGGGTTTCGTCGCCAGCTTATTGCTGCTTTTTGTCGCAGGTGCTGTCAGGAGCCCTATGATTGGAAGGATATTATTACCTAGCCTGTTTGCTGCCTTTGGTGGAGCCTGTGCTTGGACATTACGGCAGTTGAGATCGCTCTCTCACAACATCGAGGTACGGTGCGAGTCTTGTCATCATCCCATGCAACGTCTTGACGATACGGCTTTAGAACAACATCTTAGACCTGCAGATAAGGTAGCTCAAAAATTGGAGAGTACACGCTTTGAAGGTTGGCACTGTCCAGCCTGTAGTCCTGCACAAGCAGAGAATGGCTTTGATTTACATCTCCTACAAGAAGTTCTGCAATCAAATCGATTTGAGCATTGTAGTGAATGTGATGCCTATACGGTAACCAGCACATTTAAGATTCTTCAGCATGCAACAACCTCTGCTACAGGGGAAAAACTGGTAACGGGAGAGTGCGCTTGCTGTCATCAACAAACCGAGCAACAAGTGACCATTCCCCGTATTTCCAAGGCTTCAAAGAGTAACTGGTTGAGTGACTCTAGTGGGAGTAGCAGCAGTTTTGGGAGTAGCAGCGATTTTGGCAGTAGCAGCAGCACGAGTAGTGGTGGTGACTTTGGTGGAGGTAGCAGCGGGGGGGGTGGAGCTGGCGATAGTTGGTAATCGTCCTATTCTGATTCGCTTTGGTCCTTCATTAATTTATTGTTTTTGCCTTTATGAATTCCGATAACGTTATTCCTGAAGATTTAGTTCCGATTGTTTTAGAAAAAGCAGGCCAGCTCTATCTCCAACAAACGGGTCCACAAGGGTATTCTCTGGAACAACTGATGGACACGGGTTCAGAAGCCCAAATTCCGCCAGAGCTGATTCAGCAGGCTTACCAGCAGCTTCAGCAAGAGCAAGCAGAAGCCAAGCAAGGTCAAGCCACCCGACGACAGCAATTAAAAATTGGGGGTGCGATCGCAACCACCGTAGCAGTCCTCGGGACAATTTGGGTGGGTGGCACCTACAACCATCTCACCGCCGCCCGATCCACCGTTGAAGGCAAATGGGCGCAGGTAGAAAACCAACTTCAACGTCGGGCCGATCTAATTCCCCAGCTCACGCAGATTGCCCAGTCCTACGCTAGTACAGAGAAAGAGATTATTCAGACACTAACCCAAGCCCAGACTGCCTTTTTACAAGCAGAGACAATTGCCCAACAGTCAGAGGCTAATGAGACAATGCAGGATGCGATCGCAAACTTCCAAAGCCTAGCGACTCGCTATCCCCAATTGCAGTCCAGTCAACTCTTTATCAACCTCCAGTACGAAATCGCCGGAACTGAAAACCGCATTGCCACTGAACGAATGCGGTTTAACCAAGCCGTCCAAGTCTATAACCAGTCACTACAAGCATTTCCGACCGTTCTAGTGGCGAAGAATATGGATTTCAAACCCCATCCCTATTTCCAACGCAATTCTCAGTAAGCAAAGATGACAAATATAGTAGACCCCAAAATTCGGATAATCACAATCTAGGTCCTTGTCCATATCATCAACTGCAAATTCAACTGAGTCAGCGGATCATCGCCACCTGACTGTATTGGCTGAAGTTATTGCAGGGTATTAAAGAAATATTACATATATACTTTCATCTGCATAAAATTCGTGGTTCCGAGTGATAAACAAGAGGAGATTTCTAGCGAAGCAATAGATGGCTCGTATTGTCGGCGTTCACGGTATTAATCAAGAATTTGATGGGAGTCATACCATCTATTCCAGATGGTTACCTGCCCTCAAGGATGGCCTAGAACGAGCAAATGCAACACTGATATCAGATGATGACTTCAAATGTGCATTTTATGGAGATCTATTCAGAGAGTCTGGGCAAGCAAAAGGGACCATACCGAATTATGACGTTAACGATATTGATGTTGAATGGGAAAGTGAATTTCTTCAAGAGCTATGGGGTGAGGTCCTAAAAGTCGAAGAGGGAGAATTAAATCTTCAGAAAGCCCCTGTGACCAAAGCTAGGACGCCAAGAATTTTGCAAGAAGCTTTGAGTGCTTTGAGTCAATCTCGTTTTTTCGGGGGCGTTGCTGAGAAATTTATCATTGCTTTTATGAAGCAGGTGCGGTTGTATTTGTATGACTCAGAGATTCGGCAGCAGATTAGATCGCGAGTGGCGGACTGTATCACTGAAGATACCCGAGTCTTAGTGGGACATTCTCTGGGTTCTATTGCTTGTTATGAAAGTCTTTGCCAGCATCCAGAATGGCCTGTAAAAGTTCTGGTGACACTGGGGTCTCCCCTTGGTATCCAAAGGCTGATTTTTGATCGTTTGGAGCCAACCCCTACTAATTCTCAAGGAAGTTGGCCGGGGAAAGTTGATACTTGGATTAATATTGCGGATGTTGGTGATATCGTTGCTTTAGAAAAGAAGCTGGATCCCTATTTTCAAGGTGATGTTATTGACCAACTCGTGAATAACGGGGCCGATGCACACAATGCTAATCGTTACTTTACGGCGAAAGAAACAGGAGAAGCCATCAAGTTGGGATTAGAGGATGCCTAACTATTATCTAGTAGCCTGTGGAACGAGCGAATCTGACTATCCCGAAGTTTATCCTCACTTGGAAAAAGTTCCTAATGATTTGTCTTGTGTTACCGACATCCTGACATCTCACTTTGACTATACCCCTGTCCTTGAATGCCTATCCTTAAATCCATCTGCTGACTCAATAAAGAAAGAATTTGCAAAATGGCTGATTAGCGGTGAATGCACTGCAGAGGACTGCATTGTTTTTTACTACTCAGGGCATGGAGAGTATTTACTGGGTGATCAACACTGTCTGATATTGAAGGAGACTGATCCTGCTATGGTGGGTTCGACTAGCCTGCCAACAGATGAATTGATTCGGCCACTTCAAAATCCGGGTGTAACCTTATCTCAGATTTTATTCATTATTGACACTTGTTACTCAGGAGAAGGAGCGGGTGATATTACTCAGTATGCA
>NZ_JANQOP010000008.1 GCF_028285745.1 Acaryochloris sp. IP29b_bin.137
CTCACATCTAGGATGGAGACATTTTGCTGTCCACTGGTGAGGAAATTGCTCAAGCATCCTGACTTTCTCTCTGTCTAAAGTGATAAAAGAGGGATAAGACGGATTGGCCTCGTTGAATTTGGCCTACCAGAGATTCAGGAGCATCAACACTCAGTCTTAGATGACCGCTGCGTTCTAACTTCACAATTGATTCACCGGGACCTGCCATTGCCCCCACTTCGGTGTATTTATGTGTGATCACGCCTGTGAAGGGGGCAATCACAGTCCCATAGTCAAGGTTGGCTTGAGTTTGTTTCACTTGGGCCTGAGCTTGTTCAACTTGGGCTTGAGCCTGACGGATTTGAGCTTGGGCCTGAACCACGGCAGCCTGGGCTTGCTTCACTGTCGTGCGGGATTGAGTTAGTCCAGCTTTCGCTTGACTGATACGAGCCTGAATCACCGACAAGCGCGTATTCGCCTCATCCAAACGAGATTGACTTACAGCCCCTTCTAGCCTTAGCATCACCATCCTTTGTTGATAGAGCTGGGCATCTGCGAGTTCGGCTTGCGCTTCGGTCAGTTGAGCTTGAGCCTCTTGGACACGAGCTTGGGCCTGACTTTTTTGCGCTTGGGCGGTCAGTTTCGCTGAGTGGGCAATACTGACTGCTGATTGCGCTTGAGGAATTGCCGCAGTGGCTTGCTGCTGTTGGGCTTGAATATCGCGGACATCGATTTCGGCGATCCGTTGTCCTGCTTGAACGATATCTCCTTCGCGCACCGTCAGTTGACGAATTTGGCCCATCACTCGACTAGTAAGAGTAACCGATTCAGATGATTCAACGGTGCCCGTAAGGATTCGATCTATCGCTATGGGTTGCCGAGTTGCGATCGCAGTCTTCACGACCATCGGCGAATGCGCAGCAACCATCGGTGTCTCTCGGGATAGACGTAGATTAAAAACCCACCAGGCTGCTCCACTTGATACCGCCAAAAGCAATGCTAAAGCGCTCCAGCGTGGAAGTCTCGGCCACGCCCCTATTCTTTGAGTCAAAACATCGATCACAATGACTCCATACCCTCCATATCAGCAGTATTGGTAAAAAAATCTACCTTTCTTAGATTCTGAGATAGTGCTAGAAATCTCTTGGTCAACTGAAAAGCATAAAGCGCTAGCTCGCTGAGTAAGTTGATCCATCCCAGGGGAATCAACATGCATGCCTGTTGAAAGAGCGCGCTAGCCCTCAGTGGCTCAGGACGTCCTCGCGTACCGGGTCAGGTTCCGTTGAAGGAACGGCCTCTAACAAAGACAAACCCGCGGCCCGAAGCCCCAAGCGTTCAAACCAAGGGACGGCAGCTCCCCAGCGCATTTTGGCTAGAAAATAGCGTTCAAATGCTGTTTTTAACCAACCCACCCAACGCCCCCCTAGGGTAATGGCGCGGCGTCGCCGTCCCGTCACTGGATCGGGCAGAACGGGGTCCGCCAAAAAGAGTAATCCTGTATCTCCAAAGTCCGCAAAGCAGATGGCTTCCAAGGTGGGGGTAACAGGCTGATCTGAGATGGCCCCTAAGGCCAGGGCAATATTATGAGCCACTGCCATTCCCATTGCTTCAACCATTTGTCCAGTTTTTGGCACTCCGATTGCTATCGGAGTTACCTCTGGTGGAGCCAATTGGGTGATGACACCTGCACTAAATACTGAGGGAAAAACAGGATGCTGATAGGTGGGCAATACGGGCAGAAACCCCTTGGAATCCCCTAACCCCGCTGTTTCACGAACAAAGCCAGGTCCTCGAAACGAAGGCAGCAACATAGCGTAATGGAAGGGCACCGCATCGCCATTGGCCAGAATAATCTCCTGGGGTGTGACGGAGTCGATGGCGGTATTCTCCAAAACTGCCACGTCTCTGGCCGCCATCAACTCCGTCACGAGCTGGCTAGAATTTGCCATGCCGCCAATCCCCAAATGCCCCGCATAGGGTTCCGGCGTCACAAAGGTAAGAGGAACTTGATCTCGCAACCCTCGCTGGCGAAGGGTGAAATCAGCTAATAAGGCAAACTCATAGGCAGGGCCAAAACAGCTTGCTCCCGGCACAGCACCCACCACTAAAGGACCTGGATTCTGTAAAAAATTTTGCCAAGCACTGTTGGCCATTAAAGCATGGTGAGGATTGCAAACCGACTGGGTAAAGCCTCGATCGGGCCCCAGGCCGGATACTGTATCCAAGGCTAACTCGGCTCCGGTGGCAATGACGACGTAGTCATAGGCCAAAGACTGAGACTCTGTATAAACAGTTTGAGTCTGAGGATTCAGATGAACCACCGCTTCAGGAAGCCATCTTATTCCCTGTTGAATCACCAACTCCTCCAGTTCTAACTGAATCTTAGCCAAGGGGGTCAACCCCAGCGCTACCCAAGGGAGGGATGGAATAAATGTGAATTTAGAGGTATTGGAGATCAGGGTAATTTGATGCTGGCTAGGTAACAGATACCTCAACTCGTAGGCAGTCGGCAATCCTGCCAATCCTGCTCCAATGACAACAATATGAGCCATATATAAGCCTCTCAAAGGTCGGTCTGAAAAGGATTTCAATTAAAAAATCGCACAGGTTGAAGGCTGCTAGCCTCCTTCTAAATCTCCATAGGCTTGGAGCAAGCGGGTTGTACTAGATAGGTCACTGCAAGCAGCACTAGAGATAAAACAAGACCTGAGCTTTGATACTAATCATTCGATTCTAAGCTAATCTTCAATATATAACTAAATAGCAATATAGTCAAATTTAATTTCATCAGGCCATTCCTGCTTGCAGCATCAACTCCGCTTTCACCAGAGGATGCTGTTGATGAATCTGAAGGAGGCTGATCTGAACATAGAAAGGTCTTGAAGTTCATAAAAGATACTCTAAGAGAATTTTCTTTGGCCCAAACAGCCGTCAAATTCAACGTCTAAACAGCTCAACAAAGAATAAAGTTGGCAAGGCTTACAGGATGTCATTCAAAGAATATATTGTTTTAATTACTATATAGCTATATATTGATTAATATCATCTTACTTCTCACTCTACAAATCTAGGAGGCAAAAAAGATGACCAAAAATCTGGGTCTAATGGATCGCCTGTTTCGAATAGGTTTGGGTGGATTACTACTTTATTTAGGATTAGGCACCTATAGCGGCTCAACCCTCGGTATGGGGTTAGCGATCGCAGCCGCAATTCCAACCTTTATCGCCTTACTGGGGTTCTGTCCGATTTATCGATTGTTGGGGATTCACACTCATGCTCGTCAACTTTCCCGATAACTCTGCCCACCCTCAGCTCGGAGAATCTCTATGAACGAGAGTTTATCTATTTCTCAGCCCTCTCTCTCCCGGCGACGGTTTCTCAATTTCTTGACCGGGTCGGCAGTAGCCATCACGGCAGGTGCAAACCTCTATCCCATCAGTCGTGCTTTTGTCCCCCCAAACTCCGTCAAAGGGGATGGTCGGGTTCTAGCAAAGGATGCCCTGGGCAACCCCATCCCCACTAGCCAACTCTTGGCAGAACCGCCTGGTACTCGTGCCCTCGTGGCAGGACTAGATAGTGAACCGACCTATTTAACCCTGACGACCACAAGCCAAATTGAGGATCGGGGCATCGTCGATAACTGCACCCATCTAGGCTGCACATTTCCTTGGAATGGTGCTGCCGATCAATTCCAATGTCCTTGTCACGGATCTCGCTTTGCAGCCGATGGTGCTGTGGTGCGCGGCCCTGCCGATCGGCCCCTCAAGTTGGTGCATATCCAAGTTGAAGGTGAACAAATCTGGATTTTGCCCTGGACCGAGCTTGACCCACGCACCGGCGACCGTCCTTGGTAGGTCAAAGCGGATACCTTTGATGACCACCCTACACCGAAAAATCTTATGCAATATACCCTTCAAATTAGTGAACAGCTCTCGGTCGCTATGATCCAGCCAACCCCGGACCAGATTCAAGATGCGGCCCAACTGGGGTTTAAGTCTGTATTAAATTTGCGATCGCCCCAGGAAGACGGCTTTCTCATCAATGAGTCCCAACTCGTGCAAAGCGCAGGCATGAACTATGCCAATCTACCCATTAATCCAGCAGACCTCTCAGAGGCCACGGCTGAACAAGTGTTGACGATCATAGATCAGCTATCCAAACCCATTCTCTTGCATTGCAAAGGAGGGTTGCGCTCTGGTGCGATGGCATTGCTCTACGAAGCCGTTCATCAGCAATGGACCACAGACCAGCTATTGGCCCAAGTTCACAAACTGGACTTGCCCCTAGCCGAACACCCCCAACTGCTGCACTTTATCCAAGACTACGTTGACGCCCAACCCCTTGGCACCGTGGCCTAGCGCCATCACCACTTACCATCATTTCTCACCCCAGTGCTATTTCTACGACTATGAATAACTATCATTCACACCGCGCCTCGGTGACTCAGGTTTCGCCGTTGGCCTACACCAAACTTACGCCACCCCCGCTGCTACTGGATGTTCGCAGTGCCGGAGAATACAGAGCAGAACATATCCCTAATGCCATTAATCTCAGTTTATTACGCCTGCTCATCGGCCAACTCCCCATCATCAACCGCTGGGTCCTTCCTGATTGGTTTCAAGCTTTATCTAAGGACCAGCCCATAGTGGTGGTGTGTCTAACATCCCATCGTAGTCCCCTGGCAGCAGCCCAATTGCTCAGGACTGGGTTCACTCAGGTATTCAATTTATCAGGTGGCATGCACCGTTGGCGTCAGTGCGGTTTCAACACGATTTCGGGTTATCCATCTGGCTTTACAGTCACGACTCAAGGAGACTTAAGACCAAAACCCAATACTTAATCTCAACTCCATCATGCAAACGGGAGCAATAGCTATGTCTACTACGTTTCAAACTCCATCGAGATTACCCACTGTTTCAGCCTGGGACCAATTTTGTGAGTGGATTACCAGTACCCACAATCGACTCTATGTTGGTTGGTTTGGCCTACTGATGATTCCATCCCTACTCGTCTCAGCCATAACCTTCATGCTCGCCTGGGTGGCAGCCCCTTCCGTTGATATGGAAGGTATTCGTGAACCTATTATCGGTTCTCTTCTGGGTGAAAGTAATGTGATTACTGCTACGGTGATACCTACTTCAGCCGCAATAGGTTTACACCTAATACCCCTTATGGGAAGCTACATCGATTGATGAGTGGCTCTACAACGGAGGGCCTTATCAACTGATCATCTTGCATTTTTTGATCACTATTTGGACCTATCTGGGGCGACAGTGGGAGTTGAGCTATCGTCTGGGTATGCGTCCCTGGATTGCTATGGCTTTTTCTGCCCCAGTTGCTGCTGCCACGGCAGTACTACTGGTATACCCAATGGGACAAGGAAGCTTCTCCGAAGGTTTACCCCTAGGCATTTCCGGCACCTTCCACTTTATGATGGCAGTTCAAGCGGAACATAATATCTTGATGCATCCGTTTCATATGTTGGGGGTAGTCGGTGTCTTTGGTGGAGCCTTCCTCAGTGCCATGCATGGCTCTTTAGTCACTTCCAGCTTGGTTCAGGAAACCTCTAGCCTGGAATCTGTAAATACAGGATATAAATTTGGCCAACAGGAAGCCACCTATAATCTACTCGCAGGACATACTGGGTATCTAGGACGCCTGTTTATCCCTGATATTGCCTTTCGGAATAGCCGTTCCATTCATTTTCTACTGGCGGTACTGCCTACGATCGGTATCTGGTTTGCCGCTTTAGGCATCGGCACGATGGCATTCAATCTGAATGGATTCAATTTCAATCACTCTCTGCTCGATAGCAGTGGACGACCCATTCGCACCGAAGCCGATCTCTTGAATCGGGCCACGATGGGACTACAGGTGATGCATTCAATCAATGCCCATAACTTCCCCTTAACGCTAGCTTCAACCGAGTCTATGGAAATTCCTACGATTCCGACAATGAAGAGCTAAGAGCACGTTGAGAAGGAGATTGCTTCAGTCTCAATCTACTGAGCAATCTTCCTCCATGCTACTGAATATAGTCAATCTGTCTAACGATGCCAGGGAACACTTTCTAGCAGCTAAAAAAATCTTAAGCCCTTGGCTCTCAACACTTATCTTCAAAGAAAAGTGTTACCCTTGTCTGGACTGTGACATATTTCATTGATGACCTACAGCGAGAAGGCACTGGTCTATTAACAGGGCACACATCTAAAACCTTTATTAGTTATGAGTTCTAACATGCTAAGCGGGCGTGAACAAAATCCCATCTCCATGGCTAGTGTGGTTTGCTTACTGAGGCCCCAATGGGGTCTCACCCAGTTATGAATCAGTCGTTGTACGTCTAGCACTCGCTGTAACGCCGACCGCTTCTTAGCGTAGAGATTCTGCCGCCTTCGATAAGCACTACATCGTCTTCTCAAGGCAGCATTGTGAGCCTCGTTGTGATTGGCATGGACCTCAGACGCTGGACTGATAGCGGTAAAGGGATGCTCTGCTTTCACCCACTCTACTCGCCGATTTCCCTGAGACCCTTTAACTTTCATCGCGACTTCTAATCCTTCTCGCCAAACCTTGCGATGCCCATACTCAGGGTGACACTCCTCACCTTTGAGATAGACACTGGCGAGTTGCCAAAGCTCTTGTCCATAAAGTTTTTCACCATCGGTAAACCATCGAATCCCATCACAGGCTTTGACCCACTCCCAAGCCAAGTGAACGCCATTTGCAAAAAGTTGTGCATCTTTGAGGCCTGCTTGTGCTGTCAACCAATAGCGGCTCTCACGTTCAAGGAAGTGGATGGTCCAGCCCTGGGACTGGCTGGAGGGGAAGATTTTTGCCTACACGAGTGTAAACTTCATCCCCTTCTACCGTCACATCAGAGCCTGCTGGAGCTGGGGGTGACCAGTTCTTTGCTTGGTCTGCTAGGCGTTTTTCCCAACGCATAATGGTGGTATGAGATTTACCAAAGGTACGACCTGCTGCACGGACCCCCATTCCTTCGGTGCGGGCTTTGATGGCGTAGCTCACCACTGAACTAGCGGTGCGTATGCGAGCCATTGGGGTACCTGTGCGTCCGTTGAAACGTCGATTGCAATCCTTACACTGATATCGCTGAACTAATGTCCCATCTTGGAGGGAATCAAAGCCTCGTTTAAGGATCTTCTCGCTTTGACAATATGGGCATTCCATTGATCACCATCAGGTTGCATCGAAGGCATTATAGCTAGATCCTGGTAATAGACCAGTGCCCAGCGAGAACTACAAGCTGGCAAGGTTTACACTAATTCAGAAAATTAAAAACGCAACTTTCTGTTCAAATGCGACTGCTGGTCTATGATCAGAGTAGAGATCACTTTGCCTTGAAATCGATCCATCTAGATAGGGGTGAAGCCATGATGACAGTGATGAATCGAGAGGATTTTGTTGCCCAATACGCTTCAGGAAAGCGAGATTTTGCAGGGGCTAATTTGCGCGGTATTGCCCTCAGTGAGATGGATTTGAGTGCAGTGAACTTCCAAGACGTCTACTTGGCAGGGGCAGATCTAGAGTCTGTGGATCTGGGCGAAGCCAATTTGCAAGGATCTAACCTCAGAGGTGCAGACTTAGGCGGAGCTTTTTTGCAAAGTGCCAATCTCAAAGGAGCGGATCTACGAGGGGCTAATTTGATGGGGGCCGATCTGAGAGAAGCTGAATTAAGCGATGCCCGGTTAGCTGCTGCCGATTACGATCGCAATACCCATTTCCCCACAGGATTTCACCCCGAAACGGCGAAGATGCATCTGGTTGCTTAGGTTCCGAATTTCTAGAAGCCCTGATTTAGCTTGGGTTCAGGATTCAGCTAGTTTACTAGGGGATGGTCTTGCAGGTGCGGGCCTTCAGCCATCGCACCCCCTCAACCTGTTCCCTAACGTCGGCAACATCCCCCTGTAGACTCAACCACAGTGTTTATAGCAAGACTGAGCAATGGCCCAATCTTCCTGGGTCTTGATCACGATTACCCGCACCTTAGAGTCAACCGTCGCAATATCTTGATCTTCCGGAGGATGTTGATTCAGGCTCAGATTTAGCTTTAGTCCTAAAAAATCAAGTGCTTCACAGGTTTCAGCTCGTACTGAAGCAGAATGCTCTCCAATACCGCCCGTAAACACCAAAGCATCAACTCCGCCTAAGTTCATCAGCATGGACCCCAAACAAGCTTTCAAGCGATGGAGATATAAGTCTCGCGCTAGCTTAGCTTGGGCATTGCCTTGAGCAATAGCCTGCTCAATCTCCCGCAGGTCATGGGAAATCCCGGATATTCCCTTTAAACCAGAGGCTTTATTAAGCATGTGATCTAGCTGATCGGCATCATATCCTTGCCGTATCAGATGAATTAAAATCCCTGGATCAATTGACCCCGAACGCGTGCCCATCATCAATCCTTCTAGGGGGGTAAAGCCCATCGAGGTGTCGATACTCTGACCTTGTTTAACCGCTGTCAGAGATGCTCCATTTCCCAAATGACAAATAATCAGGCGGTCCACCCCTTGGCCCAGAATTTCTGCTGTTCGCTGCGTGCAGTATTGATGACTAATGCCATGAAACCCATATCGGCGAATGCCTTGTTGTTGCCAAGCATAAGGACCTGGATAAATAGCAGCAACCTCAGGAAGATGACTGTGAAAGGCCGTATCGAAGACGGCCACTTGGCGAACATGGCCCAACAGCTGTTCGATTAGCTCAATGCCTTCTAAGTTGGCTGGATTATGGTTGGGGGCTAAGGGAATCAGATCTGCGATCGCAGTTTTAACCTCCGATGTCACCACCACACTGGACTGATAGTCTTGTCCCCCATGCACCACACGATGGCCTACTACATCAATGTGCTGTGCGGTTTGGATAACTTGGGTAGGTCCATGCCATAGGGTGGTTAAAAGATGAGAGAGCGCGTCGGCGCGTGACACATCAGATAGGTCTTGTTCCAGATTTTCTCGTTTGGTTTTGACTTTTAACAAGGCATGATTGGGGTCATGCCAATCCAGTTGAGCTTCCCAAAGCGGCGGTGGTGGATGGTCGGGGAGAGACCCTTCAATCGCGTAAAGGCAACATTTGTGGCTGCTAGAACCGGCATTGAGAACTAAAATCTTCATGATCTGGCCCACAGATGGCTGGTAACGAGCAAACTGGGCTTGAGGACGAGACTACTCCGCTTCAATCTCGGAAACCCGGAGTTTGCGAAGGGTGGCCATATTCTTTGCCACATTTTCCTGCATCCGCTGAAGAATATTGTTGAGAAATTCCATCGCCCGCTCAATATAGGGGCCTTTGTTGAGCATGACGCATTCGGCTCGACTGCCCATCGCTGCATCCGTAACCTCCGCCCGTGACGGTAGGCCTCCCTTCGCCAGGGACTCTAGGACCTGGGTTGCCCAGATAACAGGAACATGGGCCGCTTGGCACAACAGCAAAATTTGCTCCTGCACTTCCGACATCCGCTCAAAGCCCACCTCAACTCCCAAGTCGCCCCGCGCAATCATCACGGCCACAGACCGACGCTGCATGGCAGCCAGCAATAGTTTGGGTAAATTCTCAAACCCAAGTCGGGTTTCAATTTTGAGAATAATGCCTAAGTCTGTTGCCCCTAATTGATCGAGCTTTTGCACCAGATGTTCTACATCCTCTGGAGACTGGACAAAGGAGAGGGCCACTAAGTCCCCCTGTTGGGCCACAAAGCTGAGATCGTTGATATCCTTGGGGGTGAGGGCTGGCAGGTTAAGCTGGGTGTCAGGCAGGTTGATACCCTTTTCTCCCTTGAGCTTGGCGATTCCTTTGACTGCAGAAACAATTTCCACCCTCAGTTCAGTCTCACTAACCGTTTGAATCAGCCCCTCAATCTTGCCATCGTCAAAAAAGATCCGTTCTCCCGGCTTCACATCCTGGAACACTTGGGATAAGGTACAGCCCACATGGGCAGGCTGCAGAACCTGTCCGGCGGCATCTAAGATGGCGGGCTGGCCTAGAATATCACCCCGAAGAATGCGCAGGACATCTCCAGGTTGGAGGGTGAGGTTGTTTTCAAGGGCAGGAAGCTGATCAATCTTACCCCTTACGGTCTGATGACGCTGAATCTCAAAGGGCAGTCCTGAAGTGATATAGCCGGTGCGATCGCATTCACATAAACAGCCATTGTCCCTCACCTCCACTACCGATAAGCGGCGGCGACGGTGACGGGCGTCCATAAGCTGAATCGTATCCCCCACTTGAGCTGAGATAGGGGACTGAATCGGAATGGTGATGCAATCTAAGTCAACAGTCTGGGAGGGTGTTGAGCTCAACCAGAGCCGTGCCGGTTGCACGATTCGCCCCAGACGATCTCGGTGGGGCTGCCATTTGATAACTTCAACATCAGGGGCCAAAGCCTCGGTTCTCAGTTTGGGACCGGCCAAATCAAAAGAAACTTTGCAGGACAGTCCCAAGTCCGCTTCTGCTTGTCGCAGATGCTGAATCATTCGCAGCCAAGCATCAGGACCATCATGGGCACAGTTAATCCGCATAATATCCATTCCGGCGGCCAAGAAGCGGCGAATCAGGGCCGGATCTTCTGCTGCTGCCGTGGGCATCGTCACCATGATCCGAGTGGCCCGCTGTTCAGGTTTAGGCCCTAGGGCCGTGAGGGTATGTTCCACCAGAAGAGCCTGACCATTGGCAAAGGTCACAGGGGTCGGGGCTTGAAGTTGAGGAGGCATCGCTCGTTCCACCAGCCGATGCAAGGCAATCAGGACGGCATTGAGAGAGGCCATCACGTGCAGTTCGGTTAACCCCAAGGAACTGAGGCCCAGGTGGCTGAGTTCAAGCTGCAGCTCACGGATATCATGGCGGCGCAGTGCCAGATAGTGTAGGAGATTACGTGCACTATTGCGATGAGAGGGAGTGGTGCGCTGGAGGGCAATTTCAAAATCCTGCTCAAGGGCCAAGGCACGCGTTTTGAGCTGCTCCAGCGCCCGAATGGCACTCTCAATGCGCGGAGCATCGATATTATTCACAGACTCCAACATAGGGCCAGGTCCAGTTGACAATCTCATCCTGGTCCTTACCATGCTCATGGGCATAGGCTAAGCATTCGATGATCTTGTTTCGCATCCGTTCCTTGGCATGACCCGCTGCGGACCCCAGCTTTGGCACCCGATCAATCACATCAATCACCAGGTTAAAGCGATCCACCTCATTTTTTATCGCTAACTCCAGGGGGGTATTAATATTACCCTGCTCCTTATAGCCCCGCACATGAATACGCTCTTGGTGAGAACGGCGATAGACCAACTTATGGATCAGCCAGGGATAGCCATGAAAGTTAAAAATGATTGGTTTATCCGGCGTAAACAGGGAATCGAAGTCCCGATCGGATAACCCGTGGGGATGTTCGCCTTCAGACACTAACTTAAATAGGTCCACCACATTGACAAAGCGGACCTTCAGCCAAGGAAATTCTTCCCGCAGGATAGCCGTTGCGGCTAGGGCTTCCATAGTGGGAATATCGCCACAGGAGGCCATCACCACATCGGGTTCATCGGGTTCAGTGCCACAGTCATCATTGCTGGCCCAGTCCCAAATGCCGATGCCCTTGGTGCAGTGGGCAACTGCTTCATCGATGGATAGATACTGTAAATGTTTCTGCTTATCCGAAATGATCACATTGATATAGTCCACACTCCGGAAGCAGTGATCGGCGACCGACAGCAAACAGTTAGCATCCGGTGGAAAGTAAAGCCGCACCACATCTGGACTTTTGTTGGTGACCAAGTCCACATAGCCTGGATCCTGGTGACTAAAGCCATTATGGTCCTGACGCCAGACCAAGGAGGAGAGCAAAATATTTAACGACGATACCGACCGTCGCCAAGGAACATGATTGCGGCAGATATCTAGCCACTTCGCATGTTGATTAAACATGGAGTCAACGACATGGGCAAAGGCTTCATAGGTATGGAACAGGCCATGGCGTCCGGTTAATAAATAGGTTTCTAACCAGCCCTGTAGCGTATGCTCACTGAGCATTTCCATCACCCGACCGTCCCGAGACAGTTCGGTCCCATCTTCGTCTTCTGGATATAGGTCTGCCATCCAGACTTTTTTGGTGACTTGATACACATCTTGAAGGCGATTGGAGGCCGTTTCATCGGGACCCATTAACCGAAAGTTGTTGGGATTCTTGCGGATAATTTCCCGCATAAATATCCCTAAAGCCTTGGTATTTTCAAAGGCGACGGTACCATGCTGCTCCCCAATATCAATTGCCAGATCGTAAAAACTGGGAAGTTTTAGGGCCTTACGCAATAAACCCCCATTGGCATGGGGATTCGATCCCATACGCCGATCACCAATCGGGGCCAGTGCTTTTAACTCGGGAATCAAGGTTCCGTTCTCGTCAAATAGGTCTTCCGGCTTATAGCTGCGCATCCATTCTTCTAGCTTTCGCAGATGATCGGGGTTGTCCTGCATACCGCCCATGGGAACTTGGTGGGATCGCCAAAAATCTTCGACTTTTTTGCCATCCACCTCTTTAGGACCCGTCCAGCCCTTCGGAGTTCGCAGCACAATCATGGGCCAGCGGGGGCGCTCCAGGGTGCCATCAATGCGGGCCTCTCGCTGCACTTTTTTGATTTTGAGAATGCATTCCTCCATCACGGCTGCCATCTTTTGATGCATTTCCGCCGGATTCTTGCCTTCGACAAAATAAGGCGTGTAGCCATAGCCTCGGAATAAATACTCCAACTCCTCATGGGAGATGCGGGCCAGGAGGGTGGGGTTAGCAATCTTGTAGCCATTCAGGTTGAGAACGGGTAGCACTGCCCCATCCCGAGCAGGATTGATAAATTTATTGGAATGCCAAGACGTGGCGAGGGGTCCGGTCTCGGCTTCCCCATCTCCCACCACACAGGTCACAATCAGATGTGGATTGTCTAAAACGGCACCATAGGCATGGGAAACGCTGTAGCCCAGTTCACCCCCCTCGTGGATTGAGCCAGGGGTTTCAGGGGTGACATGGCTGCCAATAAAGCCAGGGAAGGAGAACTGCTTAAAGAACCGCCTCATCCCTTCTGTGTCTTCACTTTTGTCGGGGTAAATTTCGGAATAGGTGCCCTCAAGGTAGACAGGACCCAGAACACCGGGTGCACCATGCCCCGGACCCGCCATAAAGATCATATCTAGGGCATATTTTTTAATCAGCCGATTACAGTGAATATAGGTGAAGCTGAGGGCTGGAGAGGCTCCCCAGTGACCCAGTAAGCGATGTTTTACATGGGCGGATTGGAGGGGTTCTGTTAGCAGGGGATTATCGCGCAGGTAGATCATACCCACGGCAAGATAATTGCAGGCCCGCCAATAGGCATCAATATTGTGCAGCTCCAGTTCACTGAGGGGGCTGGATGAAGGGGCACTAGGAGCATGAACCATCTTTTTTGAGTCCTCCTGGGAATATGTATGCGTGTGGATCTCTGGGGCTCTATTTTGGCTTAAATTGATAGTTGCTGGAACCACCACAGTAGCTCCTAGCCTCGATTGCTCACCCTTTCTCTACAGGCGTTAAGTTGATATTACTACTGAGCAAGGCCTGGTTATGCACTTCTGCTTCCAGGGCAATCTCAGTTGCCAGGACCGTCGATGGGGATTGATTTTGATAAGCCTCTAGGTAGAGAGCTTTTAAATCGCGAATCAATGGATAGCGAGGATTGGCCCCTGTGCACTGATCGTCAAAGGCTTGTTCCGACATCAAATCCAAATGCTCAAAGAAGGTCTGCTCATCGACGGATAAGACTTCACGAATCGAGGATGGAATATCCAACTCTTGTTTCAGGTTTTCGATGGCTGTTATCAAACGCTCTACTTTTTCATCGGCGGTGGTTCCCCCTAAGTTGAGGGAATCTGCGATCGCAGCGTAGCGGCCCTTAGCCTGGGGATATTCGTACTGGGGAAAAATAGCCTGCTTAAAGGGGGCATCCGTGGCGTTATAGCGAATCACATGGGAAATCATCAGGGCATTGGCTAAGCCGTGGGGAACATGGAACGTAGACCCCAGCTTGTGGGCCAGAGAGTGGCAAATTCCTAGGAAGGCGTTGGCAAAGGCCAAGCCAGCAATCGTTGCCGCGTAGTGGACCTTTTCTCGGGCTTCTGGATCAGCACTGCCCTGATGATAGGCTCTGGGCAAGTAAGTCATTAATAAACTAATGGCTTCTAAGGCCAGTCCATCCGTAAACTCCGTTGCCAAGACCGATACATAGGCTTCCAGGGCATGGGTCAGGGCATCAACCCCACCATAGGCCGTCAGCTTTTTGGGCATATTGAGGACCAGCTCTGGATCAACGATGGCCATCGTCGGAGTCAGGGCATAGTCGGCCAAGGGATATTTAATGCCCACCCGATCATCTGTGACCACGGCAAAGGGGGTGACCTCCGATCCAGTGCCTGAGGTGGTGGGGATGGCCACTAGGATGGCTTTATTGCCTAGGGGAGGCAGCTCATAGACGCGCTTGCGGATATCCATAAACCGCATGGCCAGACCGTCAAACTCAACTTCGGGATGTTCATACATCAGCCACATCACCTTAGCTGCATCCATCGGTGACCCGCCGCCCAGGGCAATAATTACGTCGGGTTGGAAGGTATTAATCACGTCTAAGCCCCGTTGCACCGTGGACAGGTCTGGATCAGGTTCGACATCGAAAAACAGATGATGCTCTATCCCCAGTTGATCTAAGGTCTCGGTAATTTCCTTGGTTAGCCCCAGATCAAACAGTGGACGATCGGTGATAATAAAGGCCCGCTTTTTATCGGCCAGATCTCTTAAAGCCACGGGAATACAGCCATATTTAAAGTAGATTTTAGGGGGCACCCGAAACCACAGCATATTTTCCCGGCGCTCGGTGACAGTTTTGATATTGAGCAGATGCTGAACGTTGACATTGCCGGAGATGGAGTTGCCGCCCCAGGTGCCACAGCCGAGGGTCAAAGATGGATCAAGCTTAAAGTTATAGAGGTCACCGATGGCTCCTTGAGAAGAGGGGGTGTTGATCAAGACTCGGGCCGTGGCGAGTTCCGTTTCGAAAATGCGGATGCGATCGCAATTCGATGCAGCCGTATACAGCACAGAGGTATGGCCGCGACCGCCAAAGTTGACCAACTGTTTGGCTTGGTCCACAGCATCCGTAAAATCCGTAGCGCGATACATGGCCAAAATCGGTGACAACTTCTCATAGGCAAAGGGTTCGCTACTGCCAATAATGGAGACTTCACCAATTAAGACCTTATGGCCTTGGGGACCCTCAATCCCCGCTAAGTTAGCCAGTTCTGAAATAGGCTGACCCACAATAGCCGGGTTTAATTTACCGTTCTTGAGAATGGTCTGGGCAACTTTATCCTTTTCTTCAGAGGCCAGGAAGTAAGCCCCTCGCTTACAAAACTCCTGCTTGACCTGCTCGTAGACGGCCTCGGTCACCACCACCGACTGCTCGGATGCGCAGATCATGCCATTGTCAAAGGTTTTGCTCAACAAGATGGAGCTAACAGCAACTTGGATATCCGCCGTTTCATCGATGACCGCGGGAGTATTGCCCGCACCGACCCCTAAGGAGGGATGCCCCGACGAGTAGGCCGCTTTCACCATACCAGGGCCACCGGTAGCCAAAATCAGTTTGATATCGGCATGCTGCATTAGGGCTTGGGAAAGGTCCAAGGTGGGTTCATCAATCCAGCCGACGATATCTGGCGGTGCCCCAGCTTTAATGGCAGCATCGCGGATAATTTCAGCCGCTCGCACTGTGCAGTGTTTGGCCCGAGGATGGGGAGAAAAAATAATGGCGTTGCGTGTTTTGAGACAGAGCAACGCCTTAAAAATAGCGGTTGAAGTGGGGTTGGTGGTGGGGATAATCCCGGCCACAATGCCCAAGGGTTCCGCCACTTTTTGGATGCCGTAATGGGCATCCGCTGACACGACGCCGCAAGTTTTTTCCTGTTTGTACTTGTTATAGATATATTCAGACGCAAAGTGGTTTTTGATCACCTTGTCCTCAATCACTCCCATGCCCGTCTCAGCCACGGCTTGTTTAGCTAGGGGAATGCGCTCGGCATTGGCTGCGATCGCAACTTGCTTAAAGATATGGTCCACCTGCTCCTGGGTATAGGTGGCATAGGCCTCCTGGGCTTGCTTCACCCGGGCAATCAGATCTTCAAGGGAAGGGATATCGGTGACTTGAGGCTGGGGTAGAGTCGTCATCATGTGTGCTCCTTAGGTAAAGGCAATCTGGTTCAAATAGCGGGGTCAGCGGACCGATACCCCATACTCACGAAACTGTAGGCGAACCCGTTCAACTAGCTCAGGGGAGGGGGGAAGAGTCTCTTTGAGGCGGTAGTCATAGCCCAACTGCTCCCATTTGTAGGCTCCCATTTGGTGGAAGGGCAGAACTTCTACCCGCTCAACATTGGTGAGGGAAGCCACAAACTGAGCCAGACCCGCCACATTCTCACCGTCATCCGTCAGGCCTGGCACTAACACAAACCGAATCCAGGTGGGTTTGCCAATTTGATGTAGATAGCGAGCGATGCAAAGGGTGGGTTCTCGTGATACCTGGGTGACCTGGGTAAACCGCTGGGGGTCGTAGGATTTGATATCTAATACCACCAGATCGGTATATTGCAACACCTGCTGGGCGCTGGTTAGATCTGAGAAGCCGGAGGTATCTAAAGCTGTATGAATTCCTAATGCCTGACATTGGCGCATCAGTTCAGCTACAAATTCTGGCTGCAGTAAGGGCTCACCCCCACTGACGGTGACGCCGCCGCCAGACGCCTGCATATAGGATCGGTAGCGCTGGATCTCGGCCATCAAAGCCTCAACTGTCGTCACCTGTCCACCTGTTACATCTCGGCAGTCTGGGTTATGGCAGTAGAGACAGCGCAAGGGACAGCCTTGCATAAACACTACAAATCGCAGCCCTGGGCCATCGACACTACCACAAGTTTCTACAGAATGGATGCGACCTGTCAGATCAGAATTGGGAGAGGAAACCGCAAGGAGAGACGCAGGAGCTGAGATTGCTTCACCAGATGGTGACCTTTGATCCTGATGGGGCACTGAGTGATATTGCATCTTGTCTCTCCTTGCGGTTTTGTGACGCCTGGTCTATAGACCGGACGTCAGTTCTGATCGGCACTCGTTGTTTGGGCTTCAACTTGGGCAATGGCCAACCGAGTCTTAAGTACCGTATCTGGGTTGAGGCTGATGGAATCAATCCCTTCCTCCACCAAGAACTGGGCAAACTCGGGATAGTCACTGGGGGCCTGACCACAGATGCCAATTTTGCGCTCCTTAGCCTTGGCAACAGCA
>NZ_JANQOP010000018.1 GCF_028285745.1 Acaryochloris sp. IP29b_bin.137
CAAAGTGACATTTTTGATGTTGCCCAACGAGATCGTGACCTGTTTGCTTGGTTATCCTCCCAACGTGATGCTCGGTTGAATGGATACGTCAATTCAAAATGTTATGCCGATCTGCGAAAAAGTTGTCATTTTTATCAGCGACTCTTTGGTCAGAAGCGTGGACACCTTTATACCATTCCAGCTCCTATCATTTTTACCGAAATCAGACAGTACGGGACACCCACAGATTTATACCGCGATATCTTACGAGAATTAGGCAATCCTTTCGCTGATATTGGGCGGTTGGTCCATTTACGAACGAGAACTTGGGGAACGCTGAAATCTTACCAAGTCAGGTTACTCGTTATCGGCAAGGCAGATTATCTGAGTTATAAAGCTTTGAACGAGTTGATTGAATTAACCAGAAATCTGAAAATCGCGATTGTTCTAGTCGGTACCTACTATCTCGGCGAACTCTTGAAACGTGGGACCAAACGGTATGCCGATATTGCCAGCACATTTTTAGACTGGCATGTTTTTCCTCCTTTCAAGAAAGCGGATACCGTGGGGATCATCCAACAGTGGGAAGCTCAGGTCTTAAAGGGATGGTCACAACCCTTGAATCTTTTTAGCGACGAGCAGGTCGTCAAAATTCTGTATGAGAGATCAGGCGGTCATGGTGAAGTGCTCTACGATATTCTCCGCAAGGTTGCCATTCTCAAACTGGACTATCCTTCCTTAACGTTTAATTCAAATGAACTATGCAAGATTTTGGCTAGTCGAGACACTCCGTCCTAGGATTTACAGTGAATATCCCTGAGGATCAACGACCATCTTGGTATCTGGAGCCCTTTGAAGGAGAAAGTGTCAGCCATTACTTTGGTCGCTTTCGCCATCAACCTGCAGTCAGTATTCCTAAGCCCTCTCAACTGAGCCAATTAGCAGGGATTGGGCCTGCTCTTTTCCGCTGGGAGCAGTTCTACTTCAACCCACCTCCGACCCGAAAGGAGTTGGAAGCGCTTGCCCAACTTGTCAGCTTAGATCTTAGGCAATTAGAAGAGATGTTTCCACCTGCCAGCGAGAGAACGCTGTGCCGCTCAATACGACTGTGTGCAGCTTGTTACCTGGAGACTCCATATCATCGCAAAGAATGGCAGTTTCAGTCGGTAGAGGGATGCGAGAAGCACCGTTTACGACTTCTATCCCGGTGCCCTGGATGCAATACAAAAATAGCCCTGCCACGAGATTGGAGCCAAGGGCGCTGTTTAAATTGTGGGATGAGGTTTGAGTCGATGGTGAGATATCAAAAGGCGTATTGATATCTCACCAATGAAAAAAACTCGATGTTATAAATCGCCTGTGAGGAGTTGAGTCGATTCGTCAGCTCGGTCAGAGAATATTGCTCCCTCAAGAACCTCCTGCAAATACTCAGCCTTTTTCAGGATCCAGGCTTGCCAGAATGGTTCATCTCTTTCTTCAGAGCAGAAATTATTGGATAGTGTTTTTGTTTTTCTTGCTCCAGATTGGTGAGTTTCTTTTCTAGAGTTCTCACTTTCTTTGCCAGGTAGCAGAGGATATCTAGAACCTCTTGCATCGGGTCTGCAGATTGATCATGTTGCCAAATGTCAGGAAGACCCTCAGACTCACTAGTTTGGATGGCATGGGGTGAGAATCCATCAAGTTCCATGACTTGCGGACTCATCACATATAGGTATTGTTTACCTGTACCAGTTGCACTTTGAATCTTCAATCGCTCTACAAAATTCTGAGCATGTAATTGCTTGAGGTATGTGTAAGCCGTTGATAGACCAATCTCCATTTCTAAGTGCAGTTCATGTGCGGTTAAACGACCACCGTAGCGCCGAATTACAGTAACAGCTTCTTGTAACGAGGGTTTGAGAACTAATTGTGGCGTGAGTTCCTTTGGTACATCTCCAGTGTTCACAATCTCATTCACTATTGACAACCCGACCGACAAAATACGCTTTTTGTACAGCAGGCACCAGGTATATGAAATTTTTCCAAGAAATTCACGGGTAAAACTCCAGCAGTTTAATCTGAGAAAAGCACAAGCCAGCCAGAGAGCCACCATAGCAAGCAACTCTCTGGCCGACGATTCAGTAGAGACTATATAGCCACTACCTATTAATCTTAAGATAGTTAGACACTATATAGCCTCTAATCTTATGCATAGTATAAGGATAAGAGGTTAATGCCTGAAAAAGGGCGCAAGAAACTTCGGGGACAACCCGAGCTTTACGATGAGGTCAAAGGTCAAGTGAACCTGTCGTTGACAGCAACTGGAGTCAAAGGTCTTGATGAGCTTGCCAAGCAGATGGGACTATCTCGGTCTGAATTTATTGAGCAAGTAGGTCGTGGCCTGCTTCCCGTACTTTCTCCTGACGAGTTGACCGCCTTACGCAGGATTCTCACCCAGCTTAAAGCAGACAACTCCGATGAAGATCTTGTCGCATGTTTGGCAGCCTTAAGCCGGTTGATGGAATAGGCCAGGATATCTCTAGATTTACCTCAACTGCTTCTCATCGTGGATTCTGTCGATTTCTATGGAGAACAGGACATGGTACTGAGAACGGTTCAATGTGTCCTTGATGCCCCACCCAAGACTCTCAAGAAGTTCTGGTATTGGACTGAGAAATACACGCTTATGGTGAGTGCAGTCATAGAAAAGGTTGCAGATGATTCTCGATTTCCACGATGGCAATCAAACGGTAAATGTCCAGAAAGCATTATCGATAAAGAGTTCGTTTGCCCTTTCAAGTCAGACCCGCAATATACTGGCTTACCTGGTATTTTCTATATGTCTGCCAAGCATGTTGTTTCACAGATTTATGACTCCTGGTTCGCGATCCAAAAAGAAAGTACATTTCGCCTGGAGCAGAAGAAACGGTGGCTGTCGATTGTTCAACCGGTCTTGGAGCATGATTTTAAGGCCCCTACTCATGATGAGATTTGTACCAGGGCTTCCCAGTGGTTAGTCTATTCGAAGCGTCACGCCTTCAAGAAAGAAACGAAAAAGCCATCACGCTTTGAGCAGCTAGTGCAAGCAGCAGAAAAAAAGACTGAGAAAATTGACCTGCTAGCCATTGCCTATCTCTTGCTCAACAATCTAGAAGTTCCTGAGGAGCCGTTTCTTGAGGAGAAGCTTATGAAGCGGTTTACCAAGAAAGAAATCGAGATTGAACGACTGGAAGCCAAGATTGATCAATCTCTACCCAAGGGAAGAGACCCCCTAGGTGCCAAGCATCTGGAGCGTCTATCTGAAGCAATTTCACTGCCCAAGTTATCAGATGATCCGGAGAAACTTGATCAAGAATTTCAGTTCTGGAAACAGCAAATTCAAATACCTAGCTTCAAAAGCTTACATTATCCCTTGGAAATAAAGAGTTCAAGCAAAATCTATTGGCCGACCATTGGGGTGGTTTCGAATAACGATAAAAACATCAAAGATACTCCTACCAAAAATCCCAGAAGCCTATTAGGGCTATCATTTTCAGGATTTAAGGATGATGTATTCCAGATCAGGTGCAATCGCAGACAACTCCATTTCTTCCGGCGTCTTCATGAAGAAGGGAACCACTTTCACGAGCAAGAAAATAAGGGCAAAAAAAAAGATTCTAGTGTCTGCCCTCCCCCTGGTGGGCTCTTCCCTCTCAGATCTGCACGACTGTTATGGCGTCCGAGCAAGAAGTATAAAAGCAAGAAACCCTGGGTCACTCATCGACTGTATTTTCATGGCACCATTGATGAACGACTGCTCTCTGATGAAGGAACCGCAGAGGTCCGAGCTGAAAAAATCGAAGAGGAGAATGGGAAGTTGCGATCTTTTGAGGGAAAATCGCTCAACACACTCAAGGAAACGCAAAAAATATACCTAAAACGGACTCAATAATCCATCAATCGTCTTCAGAACGCTTCTCTTAGAAGGCCCCATGTTTCTCCTTATAATGGAAATCCTGAATTAACTATGGGCGTTAGCCTTTCTTATGGGCTCCCACTTCAAGCCTCAATCGTAAATAATCAGACCCGCAAGTTGGTTGCAACCATCACGGCTCCTCAACTACTCAAACTAGAGGGCTATCAAGATAATCTAAAACCTGCTAGGAGAAGTCAATTCGCCTATTTGATAGGCCGTGTACATCGCCAAAGAGTCTATTGGCGCAAGATTAAAAAGAAAGAATTCTCCAAAGGAAGGCTACGTCGTTCAAAGAGGCTAGAAAATCTTGGAAAAAAATGCGACCAGCTCATTGCGTATCATTTGATTCAATGGGCTCAAACTCATCAAGTTAGAGACATCGTCCTTCCATCTCCCCATGGCATTCAAGATCAAATTGAAGCTAGAGTTCAGTCTCTGGCTCGGCTCAAGTTCCCCAACAATAAAAAGCTCCAGAAACGGTATGCAAAAGCCATTCGCCTGAGGTATCCACGTTGGAGCTATACCCGTTTAATTCAATGCATTGCAGTCTGTGCTGAGAGACGAGAGATGAAGGTGAACATCTTGAAATTCTATAAAAACGCTGGTCCCTTTGAACAATCTGTAGAAATTGCTTATGCTCATCTTCAGCACAATGCCCCTAGTCCCTGAAGATTTGCGAAGTGGCTATTTTACGCCTGATTAGGAGAGTAAAATTAACGACAGCGCATGGATAGTAGGCTGTAAAGCCGAATACCGTGAAAATTATGGGCCAGTTTAACTACTTTCCAGTCCCTGTAGTTGTCTGCTTTTGAGTTCTTTTCAAGAACTGGGCAGCATGGTCGCACCTGTTGCAGAAAGCAATGTTTTTGAGATTGGTTTCATTACCTATTCAAAGATACAGGCATACGTGTCGTGGCAGCTCTAAAATGCCCCTCAGGAGGAAATTAACCATGCCTTCCTTGTCTATGGGAGGGTGTTGTTAATACCTAATCGGGGGGAGCCCTAGACTCTCTGCGCTTTTGTAGGTCACTAACCATTCAAGAGGTCCGCGCAATTCCTAGGAGTATTGACGAGTATGAGTTACAGGCTTTTGGAGCTAGCCTCCAGGATCTGCATATTCATTAATTTCCATCTCATTCAAGAGGTTCGCGATTTCACTCCTTGAAACCTATTTGGTGACTTGGTTCTAGCTGGGTACTGTCGCAACGTCCTTTTGAGGGTGTTGGGGGTTGAAAGATGGCGATTAACCACTGGGAACGTGCGGTGGAAACGTCGCAACGTCCTTTTGAGGGTGTTGGGGGTTGAAAGGGGATGAACAAGTTCAAAAGAAAGAAAAACAAGAAGTCGCAACGTCCTTTTGAGGGTGTTGGGGGTTGAAAGTTACGATGATGGGATTGAGGCTGGTCTGAGCGACCGTCGCAACGTCCTTTTGAGGGTGTTGGGGGTTGAAAGGAGACCGGGTATACATCGTCTTCTGAAAGAGAAACAACGTCGCAACGTCCTTTTGAGGGTGTTGGGAGTTGAAAGGCTTAGCCATACTTCCCTGTTCCAGTGTTTCCCACTCAGAATAGCCCTAGAATAATTGCGAGAGTCTAGAGCGATGAAAGAAACCTTAGCCTTCCAACAACAGCTACTTGAATGCTGCGGAAATCGCTGTGCTGTTTTTTTGGACACTTAAGTGTGCAAAACGAGCAAATAAACAGTCTTTCCTTTTCTCAAAAAGTTAAATGTGCTGCTTATTTTTCAAACCAATGTCTTCCTTTTAACAGCTTAAATAAGTCAGTTAATTTCTGGGGGTAAGGATTACAGGCCGTTCTCAAGATTGCTAGTCATTAAATTTTGCTCACAGTTATTTACCTGTTTTGGACACTAACTGTGCAAAACGGACAAATAGCTTTGCAATGTACAAAAGCGGGTGGGGGGAATCGAACCCCCATCATTAGCTTGGAAGGCTAAGGTTTTACCACTAAACTACACCCGCATATGGCTGAATATTCAGCACAATTCAGGCTAACACAATTTGGCAATTTTTCTGCAAGCCAATCGAACCGCCCCGGCTAACGTTCCCCTCCCGATCAGAGAAGCAAAGCCTAACCCAGCAGAATCCACTATCTATCAATGTCAATAGATGGATGACCCTTTATCTCGGCTGGGGTATGCGGAATAGGCTACGATAGTGCTAATTCATGACAGATCATGCTGATTTACTACCTCCTAGCACTGCTACCTGCGATCGCAGCTTTTGCTACAGGTAGTATTGCTATTTATGTATGGCAACAGCGGTCGGTGACAGGGGCAAAATCCTTTTTTGGATGTATTCTTTGTATCTTTATCTGGTGCTTCTTTGCCGTTCTGGAGTATCTCAGCACTGAAGCAACGCCCCGTATCGTTTTTGGCAAACTACAATATCTGGGCATCCCGTTCTTTGCCGTCTATTGGCTAGTTTTTACCCTGCGGTTTACTCATGATGACTCGCGTCTGACTCCTCAGAGAGTGAGATGGCTGATGGTTTTGCCCATCCTCAGCATGATCTTTGCCTTTACAGATCCTTTGCATGGGCTGATTTGGAAGTCTGTTGAACTGGGTCACACCCCCGCCCCCCAGCTGATGATTCAGCATGGCTGGTGGTTTAGCTATGTGATGATGCCTTACAACTACTTGCTGCTGCTAGGGGGAGTTGGGGTACTTCTCAATGCCTTTTTTACGAGTTCCCAAATCTATCGGCAACAAATCCTGATACTGCTAGCAGCGTCAATTATTCCCTTCTTCTCCAGTCTGTTGTACTTGCTCGCAGGTTTACATTTTTACGGGTTAGATCTAACCCCCATCAGCTTTGCCCTTAGCAGTTCGATCATGATTGTGGGGTTGTTTCGCGGCAAACTGTTTGAAGTCTCGCCCATTTCTTACCGCACGGTGTTTTTGAACACCGAAGATGCAGTCATTTTCTTAGACACCAAAAATCATATTGTTGATTTAAATCCCAGTGCTTGCCAGGAAAGCCTATTTGGCAATGTTTTAGGTCAGCCTTTTCATGTCGGGTTCCCAGCCTATCAACATCTGCTAACGACTCCCCTAACCCAAGAAATTACAGAAACGATCAAGTTATTTCACCTGTCCCAAACGCTCTTAAAAGAAGTCAAAATCCGAGCCTTGTATAGTCCTGGCCGTCGTCCAGTGGGATCTGTGGTGATTATTCGAGATATTACTGTAGAACATCAAAAACAGGCACAGCTAAAGCATTTCGCTTACTTTGATAGTCTCACGGGGCTTTGTAATCGTCGGCAATTGGAAATTTCAGGTCAATTGGCTCTCAGCTCGGCTGGCAAAGGACTCTGGCCAATTGCCTTGCTTTATGTTGATTTAAACGACTTCAAGCCAATTAACGATATTTATGGCCATCAGATTGGAGACACCGTTCTGATTTATGTGGCCAAGTGCTTAAAGACTTGCGTACGTCAGGGCGATATTGTCGCGCGCGTTGGCGGGGATGAATTTGTTGCCCTACTGTTTAAGGCCAATCACAATGCTGCGAACAACACCCGTGAGCGGCTTTCAATCCGGCTACAGCAAACCATAGAAATAGAAAACCACTCGCTCCAGATTACAGCGAGTGTGGGGGTTGCTTGTCATCCTCAAGATGGGTGTACCTTATCCGAACTGCTCCATTATGCGGATCAAGCCATGTATCGCCATAAGAGAAGTTACCGCAACCAACGATCGACTCGCCGTTCCTTGGTCGATCAAACCCAAGGCACAATGGGATCGCCAAAGTAATGGTCTCGAATCATCAAGATTATTATTTTGCCTATGGATCCAACCTATATCAATCCCGATTACAAGCCCGTGTCCCTTCAGCACGCTTCATTAGCCTTGGCAAACTGTAGGCGTATCAACTTAAATTTAATAAGATTGGTTTGGATCAATCGGGTAAAGGTAATATTAAAGCAACCGGACGGCTTGAAGACATCGTTTGGGGAGCCGTTTTTCAAATAGACTCATCTGAGTTGCTCCATTTAGATCAGGCCGAGAGTTTAGGCGTGGGTTATAAACGCCAACATCTTAGTGTTGTGACTCCTCAGGGGCGTCTTAACGTGTTTACCTACTTGGCATTGCTTCAGGATGATGCGTTGTGTCCGTTTGACTGGTACAAGGCTTATGTTGTCCAAGGTGCGCTTGACCTGGGCATTCCAGCAACCTATATTCAGCAAATTCAGGCCGTTCCATCTATCCCCGACCCTGATGTTGAACGCCGTCAGTATCACTTCGAGCTGCAGCAGCCTAGATGATTGTTAACTTTGTTCATATCCCAAGACTGTTTTATAACGATTAATCGCAAAGCCTTCAAAAGTCGCTTCAGGCTTGGCATGCTTATGGAATACGCCAGAATCATCACTCCTTTGCTCCCTCAGATAGAATCATGAATCCCTTTGTGTCCCGACTGTGCTCCAAGACGAGTTTAGCGATTGGCCTATACATCAGTGCAATGGTCAGTTTAGGCTTTTTAGCCCATGCTCAGCTAACTGCAATGCAGTTGATGCAATCAGGGCGGCCCGTCAGTGTATCGCCTTAATGTGCAAATGGGCTTAAGCGATCGCAACGGCTTGAGGCACGATTCGTTGCAACAGTTGAGTGAGGGTTGTAATCGTCCAGTCAATATCTTCGGGAGTCGTTTGCTTGCCTAAGGTCAGACGAATCCCCGACAAGGCCTGCTGATCAGAATATCCCATCGCTTTTAAGACGGGACTCGGCGCTAGTTTGCCGCTATGGCAAGCTGAACCCGCGCTGATGGCAATGCCTGCTAGATTCATCTGTCGAACTAAGGCTTTGCCCGTTACTGCAGCAGGGACATCAGGATGTAGGCAAAAGCTAAGGTGATGGGGAAGGCGTTGGTGTAGATCGCCGGTGGGCAGTAGGTAGGGAGAGTCACGGAGGTGAGCAAACATGCGATCGCGCATCTGTATTAATCGGAGACGCTCTGTAGCCATCTCTTTAGCCGCCATCTCGGCAGCCAGACCAAATCCAGCAATAATCGGCACCGCCGGTGTACCCGATCTCATTCCTTGTTCTTGTCCTCCCCCTGCAAGTAGGGGAACTAGGTCAGTCCCAGGACGGATATATAAAGCTCCTACGCCTTGGGGGCCATAGAGTTTATGGCTAGAAAGAGAGAGTAAATCGACGGGTAAGGTTTGCACATCAATGGGCAGTCGGCCAGCGACTTGTACCGCATCGGTATGAAAAAGAATCTCTCGATCTTGAGCGATTTTGCCTAATGATTGGATCGACTGTAGGGTACCAACTTCGCTTTGCCCATAAATGATCGAGACCAACACGGTATTGCTGCGGAGCGCATTCTCTAGGGCAATGGGAGAAACGTGACCGTGTGAATTGACGGGCAAGCGAGTGACTTGCCATCCCTGTTGTTCCAGTAGGCGAGCGGGTTCCAAAATCGCAGAGTGCTCGATGCTGGAGATAATCAAATGCTGGGGGTTGGCATAAGTTCTAGCCACACCCATCAACGCTAGATTATTGGCTTCGGTGCCACCGGAAGTAAAAACAATGGACTCTGCTGGTGCATGAATCAAGTCTGCAACCTGCATGCGAGCCTGCTCTAAAACGGTTGCCGCTCGTTGCCCCCATTCATGCACACTTGAAGGATTGCCCCACTGTTCTTGCCAAATATTGCTCATGGTGGCAATTACATTTGGATGGCAAGGAGTGGTGGCGCTGTAATCCAAGTAGATTTGCATAGTGGGTTTAGGCGGCTAGGCCGTGGCCTGTCAGTGAGAAACGGATCAATCTCTCTCAGTCTAGCTGGATACAGCCCAGCGGCTGTTTGAGAAGTTGTGAAAGCTTTCTCTATTGGAGCACGGGAGTCATTTATCCGTAAACTGTCTCGGGTCGAACAATCACATCCCCACTCGGGCGGTATTCGACAGCGTTGAGACGATTAACGGGGACTTCTAGATGGCGGGCAACCTGCTGTCGGCGCGGTCACCTATCCCCACTTGAATAGCATGATGCGATCGCCCTTCAAACTGAATATGCACTATTTTGACCTCTTAAATCATGATGGATGGTGTTCTCTTCCTATTGAGACCAGAGCTGTTCACTAAGGTTAGCGATACTCCCCAATTACCTCAATTGCACCGACGATATTATCGTTCAGCTCTTCCAGTTTTTCTGCGGGAATCCACCATTCTGTATGGTGAGCACCCCCAACTTTCTGGATTTCATAGTTGTCCATAAAAGATTTTTTGACGCTGAATCGAGTGATATATCCAACCCCACTCTCTTTGATATTCCATCGGGTGGCAATATCAATCGCGTATTGCTCGTTTGTAACTGGGTAAAAAATGGGCTGCTCAGGTAGCCTTGGCGGACAGCGACGGAAATTAGCGTCTTCGAGCAACTTCAATTCTGCAGGACCCGTCGGTCGATACATTGTAATAACGGAATTTTTCATTGTTTTTGATATCAGGCATTGCTAATATTTCAGTTAAAAAAAATTTGTGAATGATAATGAGGAAGGTGGAGGAATCGAACAAAAGCCTCTAATCCTCGGTGATAAATAGATCTTTGAAACTGAATATCTCTTAATACCCCCAAATGTACCCCCATAATCCTGCACTTGATCAGGTTATGCATGTGTGTAAGATCATTGCATTATATACTACATGCATGCTACATTTTTACTGTGCTTCCTTGGACATTAAAGCATCGCAAGGTGTTTATCCTGGGGAAATTGCCATCCCCTAAACGCTCTACTAGCGAGGGTTCGAACGTATTCAAAAGTATTTTTCGCTGCTCTGAAAGTTAGGACCCTAAAGAGACTGTAACCTTTGCCAGTTGGATCGCTGTCTGTGCCTTCGTGAGTCTTCAGCCAAGCTTAATAGACTTTATCGGAAACTGCACTCTGTTGCCAGACTTTACCAAATTTATTCTGTCGTCGATGCCAGCGTCCAGTCTGTTGTCGTAGTATTCCATTGGTCCATTCTTAGCGCTTCGCCAGGGCTTTACTCACTTGATGGCTCACCTTATCGGTCAAATGCCGTGAGTATCCTTCCCAGCCATTGGTTTGCCAATGGTGACAGGCGGTTTTGCCCTTAGTATGCTCAATCAATTCTTGAGCGAGCTCATCGGTATGTTTGCCTATGCGACCACTGAGCACCAAGCCACTGTCTGTAGCGAGACTCAACGCTATCCAGCTATCGCCTATGCTTAACTCTTCCGGTTCACAATATTTTTGCTTTTTTTGACAAAGGACCACAATTCATTTGCATTGATGATGTCAGTCGCTACGGCCTGAACATCTAGATTGTGAATCATTTTGGCTTTATCGCTCGTTGAACGAACCACACTCACACAGGTGTCATATGCCAACCCGTAATGTGAGAGAGTCCTTGCAGACTATTGCCTTCAGTATGAGATTGAAGAATTTTCTGGATCGTTTCAGAAGAAAGTTGATGGCGATAATGGAG
>NZ_JANQOP010000302.1 GCF_028285745.1 Acaryochloris sp. IP29b_bin.137
GGGCTTATAGAGGTGTCATTGTTGGCCTATATCTCGACTAATTTCTAGCGATTAGAGTTGACCAAAACAGAGGTGAGTTCTTTTCCATAAATCACCTTAAGTCTCATCATGGATACCTCCTGACAAAACTACTGGATAGCAGTCTTGGTTTATGGACTATGTCTCAGAGCCTACGAGGCAAAGGTGAATAATGTGAGAATTTATTAAGCTTATTGAACTACTTGATCAACAGAGGACCCACATCTGTGGTAAGTTCACCCCCGTTAAAGTCTGCCATGACGCTACGAGAACCGAGCCTGAACAAGTTGGAGTTGTCTGAATTAAACTCGGTTGTAGTTAGGGTTATGTAGCAAGACCATTAGGAACTTTGTGGTAGTTGCATTCTCGCTATTTTTAGATCCCCTTTATCCAAGACTTGTGAGAAATTCATTTATGGCACCATCACTGACTTATCTGAACCCAGCTTCTTTGCCCGATGCATCTGCATTTGGCTACTCGCAGATAACAATCATGGAACCAGGTAGGCTTGCTTTCATTTCAGGGCAGGTTGCTTGGCAATCTAGCGGTGAAGCAGTTCCAGATAGTCTCACAGGACAGGCAGAACTTGTTGTCAAGAATGCAAAGGCGGCTCTCGATGCCGTCGGTGCTTCGTCAGAGGACCTCGTTATGGTGCGAATTTACATGGTAGATCTGACACCTGATCGCATAGAAGAGTTGATGCCACATCTACTGGCCATGTTCGATGGTGCTAAGCCGAGTCTCACAGGTGTGGGCGTTGCCGCTCTAGCTGGACCCGAGTTGCAATTGGAGATTGAAATGATTGCTCGTTTGCCTTCATGACCCCAGTCGCAAGCCCTTTTCCCAGTCTGGGCGATGCAGTCAAAGGAAGCCATCGCCATCCGTAAACAAGCCATCATCCTCGCGGACCATGAAGCCTTGCGTGAGTTTGCCAAGAAACTTGACGCTCTCCCTCTAATCCTTCAGATATAGCCGGAGATTCTTGTTTCACGGCATTTACCTCGTTTCTTGAAGGGCGTTGATTGCAATTCCCTAATCCTCTAGCCTGGATACCTCGTATAGAAAATTCAGGTCTAAACCAGAAATATTGTGATTGTTGCCATCGCCAAAATACCCCAAACAGTTTTGTTCCAGTCCCACAATCGCCGCCCATTAAAACTGACAAACGGGAAAAATGGCATAGCAATATCGAAAAGAACCAAGGGTTTGCCTACTAAGAGCACGGCTTCCAGCCAAGCTCTCACATAAGGTAATGGTTCATTCAACTCACCCAAGACCCAGACTCCCCATACAAGGATCAATACTGGAAGGGTTCCGGCCACTGCCATCCAACCTAACTGGGGAAGCAAGTCTCGATATCGCCATTGATGTGTTATTGGATAGAGGCTACCGGGAATCGGGAAGATTGCCCCAGGAAAGAGTAGTGTGATTGCTATGCTGAGCAGAAATCCAGACTCCCAGGTTCGAAACCGCACCGTTAGCCCTTGTCGATGTGCTGTTAACCACATGCCCAGATGTCGCAGGCCAAACAGAACTAAGAATATTCCTGGTAGAACCAGCCACATCTCTGGATGAAAGGCTCTAAAACCGCTAGCTCGCCACAGCATCAATAGCCCAATCAAAGAATTGGCGGTAATGGTACTCCACCATTGCAGAGAGGGACTATCTACTGCTGGTGCAACAGGACGTGCCCATAAGAAGTGACCCAGATCAAAATAATGAGAGAGCTTTGCCCACACAACTAATGTTGCTAACCCGTAACGTCTGAACTGGTCTTCAGGAGGTAGTATTTTGAACCCGCGCGTGGCAAATAGCTTGCTTGAACTTGTATTAAAGCCCTCAACAGTGGTTAGGATCTGATCGCACCCCTGCTGCTCGAAGAAGTTGATTCCAGCCTCAATGAGACGTTGACCGAATCCTTGGCCACGGACCTCTGGTGCTGTAAATACCCAGGCAATCGAACCTGCTTGGCGATTGCGGGGAAGGGTGAATAGTTTGAGGACAATCGCTCCTTGAAGTTGTCCACCCTGCTCAGCGACTAGAACATATGGCGTCCATGAAAAGGCCCATTGGTCAAGAAGTGGGAAAGCCCGACGCATCAGGGCATGCACATTTTGTCGCTCGTCATCTCGCATGGGACGAACGATAGCATCGGATACCTGAGGCATTATGCTTCTCTCACGAATGGATGGCGCAGTGGCATATTAGTACCCAAATTTTTGAAAGTACCCTGCGAACCCCAAATAATCAACCTCAACTCAAATAGACTCCTATGATTCTGGGGTCGTTTTTGAGTTTACCCCTGCCCTAGCTTTTGAGAATGAACGAGTTCCCTAATCATCCAGGGCACTGTTCTAGATAGCAAAGGTAGAGGTGACCCTAATAGTATTCTCTATTCCCCGTGTACTCAAGGGTATTAGCCTAATGCCAAGTCTTGAATGCATATTGTGAAATAGAAATGAAAATGCTACCCCATTACACCAGTTCTTCATAAAGATATTTTTCACTGGGTTTGCCCGATAAATACTCAATTAGTTCCCATTCGAAGCCAAAACTGTCATAGAAGTAAAGACGCTTTCTATATTTCTCTATTGGAGTAGAAATACCTCGTTTGTATCCTGCTTCTACTAGTCTGTCCTCTACCACGGATAAATCCTCTACTACGATCCCAATGTGATTGACACCATAATTTTTATAGGTTTGTTTTGGTTCTTCTGCCACTGAATCTAAATGAGGTTCTTGTAGTGCAAAGTAATAATCATTGTTGCCGATATGAGCCCAGCGAATACTTTCTGGTGGTTTTTTATCAATTCTGACTTGGAAGTCTAGTGCAACAGTTTTTAAGAACTTAATTGCTTCATCAATATCGGGAACGGTGATATTTACATGTTCTAATGTACTCATAATTTGCTCCAACAGGTGTTGAATTTCCTAGATTTAATATCTTTAGTTGTCTTTGTAAGTTAGATCAGCAGGCTCATCTCGTATGAGAGTTTCGGTTTTACATAAATCGCTTGCCTGTATGCTCTTCGGAATTAATGAATTTTTCCGAATGAAAAAATGAGGATTTTACAGCACAGATGAATGCTCATAATTTGGACTGTTTAAGCCCAAGGAAATACATCATGGAATCAAAAAAGGTTCATTATTCAGCTCTAAGTTTTTTTGTACTTCAAGACTAAAAAATCCCATGTGAATACCACTGCTAATCCAATCAGTAATCTTTCTGTTGAGTTAACTTACTTCAGCAAGCGTTTGAAATGTTCTCGCCAATGAATGAATTCAGTGACGTAGTTAAAGCCGCATACAATCTCTATCGGTCGCTCGTCAATAACTTGGAGTATTCGTGCTGCCCGGTTACGTACTTCATCTTGTGGCCCAAATGGGTTGAGACGCATCCTCGGCCCTGGGGGAAAAGCATAGTCACAGATAAACAGTACCTTGTCATAGATGTATAGGGTAAAGCCTGGTGTATGTCCACCAATATGGAATGCTTCAATGCCATGCTCAGTAAAGTCATTGTCAAATTTACAATCCACTGGAAATGGTTTCGCCAATGGATTTTTTGCATCCAGAGTGTGTAGGTAAACCTTCGCGTTCCAGAGTTCACGATACTGATTGGATGCACCCATAAAATCTTTGTGGGTGAAGTAGATAGCTTCCACTGGCTTCAAATCTGAATTGAAAGCAGACGGACAATCTATCCAGACCGCACCCTCACTGGTTTCAATGCGATAAGCAGCGTGTTCTAAACCCAGACGCGGCACAGAGCGCAACTGTGTAACGTAGTCATTGACGCGATGCGGTGTGACGCGATAGGTCTGTTCTGCCTTGTCCGAAGGGACAAACTTATCGTGTCGGGCTCCACAGAACGGGCAGATATCGGGCATCTCACCAATCATGTTGTACCCACAAACAGTACAGACTGATTGCTGATAATGCTTGGCAGCTTCCATTTGTTTACTGTGTAAAACCATGTCTGCAACCTCTCGCTTTATTTATAAAGTTTTTTCTTTATAAAAGACAGCTTATTGGGCTTAAATTGACTTTGTCAAGATTTTTCTTTATTTTCTTAATATGAGTAAACAAGCTACTTCTGAGTCCACGAATACTCGTAAGCGCCTAGCCATTATTCACTTGCTCAAGCAAGAAGGCCCTATCGATGCAGCGGCTATGTCTTCGCACTTGCGGGTCACAGCAATGGCTGTCCGTCAGCATCTGTATGAACTGCAAAAGGAGGGCTTAGTTACCTATTCTGAGGAACCCAGGCCAAAAGGACGTCCAGCGAAATTGTGGCAGCTAACGTCTGCTGCTAATCGTCTGTTTCCTGATGGGTATGCTGAGTTGACACTCAACCTCATCAATTCTGTCAAGGAAGCCTTTGGAGACGATGGACTGGATCGTCTCTTAACGATTAGAACCTCTCAACAAATTGCAGCTTATTTACCCCCGCTTTCTCTTCAAGAGTCCCTAAGGCAGCGATTGGAATTATTGGCAGATCTGCGAACAGAGGAAGGATATATGGCTGAAGTGCAATCCTTGCCAGATGATGTGTTCCTGTTCATCGAAAATCACTGCCCAATTTGTGCCGCAGCAACTGCTTGTACTGGTTTCTGTTCTCAAGAACTAGAAGTGTTTCAGACGGTTTTAGGAAGAGATGTAGTTGTTGAGCGAACTGAACATATTATTTCCAATGAGCGACGGTGTGTTTACAAGGTTTTCTATCGTAAAGAGAAATAAAAGAGTGTGATGTTAACTTTCTAAGATAAGCTCTGAAGCTCCACTTCTCGGTACCACTGCTGACAAGCGCTCAGAAAAACCTCTAGCGATACCATTTAACTCACCCATGAAATTGTAATCAGATTACGCTTCAATCATGCCCGAAGTAGAGCCGTTTGAAGGACTGGACGGGAGGTGTAGGTCTTATACTTAGGTCAGTGGGAACACCAAGGTACTGATGGTAGATCAGGAGAAGCCATTAAGTTGAGTCGTTCATGAGATGGTTCCTCTGATTAAGAAGGTGCTAGGCATTGCTTACCACTTTTCAGCAAATGGGCGAATTTCCACATCAAACGACCATGCAGAGCGTGATTGATGAGTGATGTGAAACACCTCCTCAGCAATATCTACAGGTTGGCAGAAAAAGTCTTTAGACTGACTTGAGTGCTGGTTTAGTGGTTCAGTCGCCAGGCCCTGAACAGGTAAGTTAGTTGACCAAGGGGTGTCGATCACCGCATCAACTGTAATGTAAGCCACATGGATACCCTTTGGTCCCAAATCCCGAGCTAAGGCTTGAGCCAAGATCCGCTGTGCAGCTTTGGTTGGAGCGAACAAAGCATAGGACGGAATTCCTCGGTGGGCGGCGGTGTTCCCAGTGATGATGATGGTTCCTTTTCCCTTCTCCATCATATTGGGAACTAGTTCACGGGCAAGGTAAAGCAATGAGGTGGTATTTACCCGAAAGTTTCGCTCTAGCTCTTCAGGATGTACTTCTAGAAAGGTACCAAAGGTAGCTCTAACCGCATTATGAATGAGGACAGAGGGAGAACCCATCTCTGTACGAATGCGGTTGAGCGTGACGAGCAGTGCATCTAAGTCGCCAACGTCGCAGACATAGGCTTTAATGTCGGCCATGTCCTGTTCAAGTTGGCGGAGGCGATCTCGATTGCGGGCAATCATCGCGACCCGATAACCTCCTTCAACAAAGCGACGGACAATTGCAGTTCCAGTACCATCGCCTACCCCAGTAACTAAACAGATTGGTTTAGCCATGATTTCTCCTAAATAGATA
>NZ_JANQOP010000303.1 GCF_028285745.1 Acaryochloris sp. IP29b_bin.137
AACCCAACCAATAGAAATACACAAGTGACCCATCTGATGCCCTGCCAATAAGGATTAGAATGACTTTCTTCCTTACCCTATCAGTCTATTCCCAATGTATTTGATTGACCCAGGCCTTTTGGCCGCTAACCCGTTGATCAAGCCGATCAATCCTTTTTAGATGATGACCAAATGCGGGAAGGCTATGCTTTGTTATGTGTCACCTATGCGTTATCTGATTGTGTGATTGAGACGGAACAAGAGGAAGGGCTATATTAACTATTTAACAATTCAAAATGTTGACATCTTGACCATTTGAGAATCCCCCTTTGTTCCAACTCGCCAATTAGTCGAGTCGCGGTAACTCGAGTGATATTTGCTGTTTCTGCTAACTCCTGATGTGTAATGGGTAAAGCAGTGAAAATCCCAGTTGGTGTAACGCGGCCAAACCGTTCTGCTAACCATTTGAGTAAGCTCAGTAACCGGTCATCCGCTCGTCTAATACTGACGATTTTGAGGAGAAGCGTCAACTGTTGGGCATACTCTAGTATGACTTCGGCGGTGAGCCAGTGCTTAAGATTTACTGGTTGGACTTTGACGGTACCTAAACTTTGAATGCGATAGGGGGTGACATTGGATAACGACTGGCCCACAATATCTCCAGGTCCCCATATCCCTAGGATAGTGATATCCCCTTGTTCATTCCAAGAATATGTTCGGACAAGACCTTCCTCCAACCGCCACAGATGTTGAGAGTCAGAAGGGAGCAATGCTCGAACCTGGGAATACCGAATTGAATCAGATACTTGAGATTGGGGGAAACTGCAGTGGGTCTCTGATTTAAGGATGCTCGGCATGAAAGAATTCATTTGTATGCCCGACATTTAATTTAAGGCTTAAACAGAACAAGTACTTAATGAAACGGTTGAGAGTGGATGAGTACTGATTTCCCAGAAGTCCAGAATCTCGTTGGCAACGGGTTTTGGATAGAAGGAATGGAAAAAATGATGTCCATCCTGACATTGCCACAGACGATCGTCTCCTTTCATCCAACTTTCCCATGCTTTCAATGACTGACTGCTCACAACAGGGTCGTTCTCACAACCACACACCAACATGGGTACTGATACACCACTTGGCTGAAAATGGTGTCGGTGAAACAAGGAATGAGGAGAGGGAGAAACACCCATATCCATTTCCAGCAGATGGGCTAGGTAGTAATTTATCGATGGGTTTTGTTTGCCAAATAAGTTAGAGACAAGTTGCGTCAACAATTGATGTCGGTTGGAGTGGAGAAATTGAAGATAATAATAAAAGTGGGCAATCCAGTCCCAACTTGCATTAGCTCCTACCCCCAATAAGGTTAAAGACTTCACCTTTTGAGGACATTGACGAGCATATAACAAACTCACAAGCCCTCCCGTTCCGTGGCCAATTAAATGAATCGGGTGCTCACATGTCAGAATGAATTTATGGAGAAGACTGACTGCAATGTCTAGTGAGCAAGGCTCATCCTCCGTTTGCTGATATTGCCACTGAGCAGTGGTTACTTGTTGTCTGAGTAGCTTTAGCAGGGGTTGATTAAAACAATTTAAATGATGACTAGTTGTTGTCCAGACAGCTTCGATGGTGGGAGTCATTTAATTGATTCTGATTAGTTTGAAACGCTCAATTGCTGAGCCAGAGAAAGAAAATGGTCAAGGCCTTTGGTAACCCTGACCCAAAAGGTGGTGCTCGTCATAGACCAAATTCTGTTTTGACTTGGGCTACCCAAGCTTCAATTCGCTCATCAGATAGTTCAGATTGGTTATCTTCGTCTAGGGCCAACCCACAAAATTTACCCCCTCTATCCGCTTTCGAGGCATCAAATTGGTAGCCTTCTGTCGACCAAAGCCCCACTGTTTGACCCCCTTTTTCCGTGACTTTGGCTTCAATCATCCCGATTGCATCCATAAAGTTATCGGCATACCCAATCTGGTCTCCTGTACCAAAGTAGGCCACTTTTTTCCCCGAAAAATCAATGCTGTCTAAATTAGGGAAGTACGCATCCCAATCACTTTGCAATTCACCAATGTCCCAAGTTGGACAGCCAATCAGCAATAGGTTGTAATTTGCAAAATCCCCATTTTCAGCATCAGGGATTTCGATCAATGTCACGACATCTTCACCTCCAAACGCCTCTTGAATTTTTTCAGCGGCTTCAGCCGTTTTGCCAGTGGTTGTGCCAAAGAACATTCCAACTTGTGACATACAAACTCCATGTACTGTTTCAAAAAATTGTTTCGGTTTAGATTCCATGAAAGAGGTAAGAGTGTGAAGCGCCCAGGTTGCTCACACACTTACCGTGGCGCTCTTATTCAACGCAGAGGGTTGAATGGGGTTACAGCTGATCCAAAGTAAATTCCGAACTAGCAACTTGTGCTGATGGATCAGCAGATGGTACGGGTACCGTTTAATTTGGGTACTCAGGCATACTCGCACTAGCCTGAGCCTTCGTAGGACATGGATTTGAGAAATATATCCACTTTCTTGAAGTCAAACCCTACACCTCGTAAGGCATGCCAAAGATGACCTTGGAGAAAATAGAAAGCCAAAATATAAGTTGCATTGGCTAACCAGCATCGAGCAGAGTGCACCCCATACTGGAGTTCTACCGTATCAGCAAAATAGGGGGCTATGCCAAACTTGATCTGAAGCGCGGGGCCATAAAACTCTGCGGGCCAAACGTAAGTATTAACGGAACACCAGTAGGCGGACAGAAACCCAAAGAAGGCCACGGCTCCTAAAGAATAGGACAAAATGGCTTCTCCATTGACGACAATCCGTTTCTTGGCCCAAGGCAGCATGGGAACGAGCAAGTGAAACACCCCACCCGCAATATCTAGTAGGGCAATGAAAATATGGCCCCCCACAATATCTTCCAAATTATCGACCGCATCGAAATGGGTTTGATAACCAAAAATGACCGCAGGATCGAGGGTCGGATCGGTTACCAATCTGACTTCTTGCAGATCGGGGTCATAGAGCCCGCCCCAAAACATGGCTCGTCCCACAAACAAAAGAGTATAGAGCCCCAAAATAAGCAGATGATGACCTAATATCCGGCTGAGTTGAGTGGTATTGTCCCATTCAAAGTGATAGGTGCGGGCAGCCCCTGACGCATCACTCAAATCATGAGGCGCTTTAAGTACATGAAAGAGAGCACCAGCCCCTAATACTGCACCCGCAATAATATGGATCATCCCTACAGCAACAATGGTTTGGGGATCATCCAATACACCTCTTGCCCCAATACCAATCCCTTCAGCAGCCAAGTGAGGCAGAAGAACCAATCCTTGGTCCCACATAGGGGAGTCGGCAGTGTACCTTCCCAACTCAAATAGAGTAAATCCACCCGCCCAAACCGAGATTAATCCGGCATGGGCTGTATGAGCGGATATAAATAAACCTGAAGAACTCGCTAGGCGGGAGTTCCCTGCCCACCAGCCGTAGGTAACTTCAGAGTTACCGTAGGTTTGCATAATAATCTCCTTACAAATGACTGTATCTTTGTTGGTCGCTTCACCATAGGAAAAGGATGTAGTGGATGAAGTTGATTTCTGTTTGCCATTGATTGAGCTGAGATAGCCCCACTCAGTAGGTCAATGGGTTATGCCTCAGCTCGTCAAGAGCTAATGATTAAGAAAGTTACTGCTTCTTTAGCCCAACATAGAGCAAGGTTAGGGTTAAGTAGTTGAGAATTAAATTCATTAATTATGATACTCTAATTCATTTAAGTTGCAACTAATTTCAGGTTTTACTGGAGAAGCAAAGTTACCTGAAAACATTTGTCTGTATTAATTTCTCTCGGTGCAACCTAATAATCTTCAGTCATTCAGCTTGGTCTTAGATTGGAGTATAGATGAAAGTATTTACTCTTATTAATGAATTCCAACACACCTTTCTCTTGAGCAGTTCGAGATATTTATCTTGCCTCACCTGCGTATTGGCGATCGAGGTTCTCAACCTAAGCTCTCCTAGTATGTAATTTTTAGCTGCTAAATTTATGGGCAATTTGGCAGAACTTGAGTTAGCTGCATCTCATATTTCTTTACATTTCATACCCCTTCCCACAGGTTCTTCCCAAAAGCTAGAGGCCAACCAAATTAAATCCTTAACTAGCCCCTACCCTTTATTTATAAGCATTTATGTCACCCATATTGCCCTCTCATAATCTTTCTAAAACGGCAATAGTGTAGGCTCACATTCTTTAATATATTCCTGTGCATATAAATAAATATTGAGTTGCTACACTTTTTTATTGACTTTTGCAACTGCTATATTCACGAATCATCAAGGCTAATAAGTTGAGAATAAATTTCAATTAAAGATCTATGGTTAGTCTGGAGAATAATCTTTATGCAAACCTATGGACAGCCAAAGGTTAACTATCCTTGGTACAATGGCACTGACTTAAGCTCAATCAATCAGCTAGCTTGGCTTTGAGAACAAAACGCGGTTGTCGCATTCGCGGAAAAGGTTTGGGTCTGCGTTTGACGACTCTCGGTTCGTGTCGATTCGGTCGAGAGGGCAATAGATCGATGGCCATGGTC
>NZ_JANQOP010000046.1 GCF_028285745.1 Acaryochloris sp. IP29b_bin.137
ATTCTAAATACGTCATAGCGGTCAACGATGGATTTGTAATGAATGGTCATTCATGGGCACTATGCCATGTTTATCTGTTTTTTGCAGCTTCAAGTCATCTATCGAGAGGATTTCAGCATCAATGTAACGGGCAGAGGGTGCCTCGACTAGCAAACTCAAGGGCCTCCTTGTCCACAGCCCCATTAAAACGAAGCGGAATGAGTTTTCCCTGAGAGATTCCCGATTTCTAGATAAAAGTCAGGGCCTTCCACCTGGATTTAAAGACGTTTTGGTAAGAGGGAAGAGAAAGTATCAATTTATACCATATGGATTTATTTTGTAGTGTTTGATACAAGAAAAAATCGGGTTATTTTTTCTTTCTAAACCCTTTTTATTGGGCTTGTAAGATAATTGTCCGTCAAAAAAATGATTTTCTAATCCCTTTGCATCATCCTTCTTTATTAATGGGTAAACTAGGGAATGGATGCCTAATGTGATTATTCTCAGAGAGTTTGAGCGCTTTCACTAACTCGATCAACGTTATATATAACGCTCCTTTCGAAGATATTTTTGTGCTTGAGTTCTGCTAACTTTTAATAGCACCTACTATCTGTCAATAACATCCTTGCCTAAGTTCTAGAATTGGGCTTCATATTATTTTGGGGGAGAATCTAATGCTTCAATTTGAAGCGGGACAATTACAAAAGACACTGGATCAGCTGCATCACAATCAATTTTCGGGTGCAGCTCATATTGATGTATCCATTGGACATTCTGAAGAAGTTAGATCTCGGGTTGTTTTCTTCCAGAAGGGGGCGATTACCTACGTTGGCAAGACCCTACCCACTCCCCCTGAGTTTTCAACACTGATTGGAGAGAAGTTGAAGCTCAAGGTGATGAAGGCTGCGATGCAGTTGGCAAATAAAAAGGTTGAAGATGCTCACTCCATCCAGGCTTACTTAGCGATTTATTTACGCCTGGGCTTATTTGATTGGCATGCCCTGGAGAAGGCGATGCGATCGCAGGTCGTATTGTGCCTCGATCAACTTTGGCCCCATGCAGGTACCCTATGCCTAGAAGAAACGACAGATTTCGATTTAGCCTACGGCCAGGATCAGCATGGGTTTGACTGGCAACAGCTTTGCCTATCCTTAGCTCAACGGCAACAGGCCTGGGCCTCCTTGACCCCTGCAATCCCGTCCATGGATGCCATCCCGCATCCCCAGGTACCTGGGGATGGTCAGACCGTCGCCGATGAATATGCCCAACAGCATCTAAGCGTATGGATTGATGGTGAGCGCTCGCTGCTGGACATTGCCGAAGGGCTGCAACGCGATCCACTGGAGTTGGGGCATCTATACCTCCATTGGCAAAAAATGAGTTGGGTCACATTCTCTGGCGATCAACCTCAATATATGGGGGAGAGTCCCAATACCACCGCTCTCCAGCGCTTGCCTTTGATTTTAAGTGTGGATGACAGCTTAGTGGTGCAAACTATGCTTAAACGGACCCTTTGTGATTTTTATCAGGTCTTGACTGCTAGCAATGCCGTGGATGCTCTCAGCCTTTTGAATAGCCAACCGGTAGATCTGATGTTGTTGGATGTCACCATGCCGGATATTGATGGCTTGGAATTTTGTAAAACCGTTCGGGGAATTTCTAAGTTCAGAGATCTACCCGTGGTTATGCTGACGGCCAAGGATGGCTTGGTCAACAAAGTGAAAGGCCAAATGGCAGGCTCAACCCATTACCTAACCAAGCCCGTCAGGAAAGACAAGCTACTGAATGCGATCGACAAATACCTGCCGTCCAGTAAAGTATCGGCTTAAAGAATAGTTGAATTCCTTTCCCTGAGAAGGATTCAAGGATCATAGATGTGCGATATAGGGAGATGTTGCTGGCATTAGGACATTCAAGCTAAAAAAATTAATTTTTCCTTTACGAAAGATCCAAAAGAGTCGTTGTCGGATGGGCACGCTAGAGAATGTATCTTCTGCAGTCCCACCCATAGGATGTTCAACATGTACATCGCCAAACAACCTAGGTCGATGATTGCGATTGGTCACTTTTAGTATAGGGTTCAGTTATTTGATAAAAAAGACTCATTCAAGACGTCTATCAGGGCTTCTTATTATTCACTGAATATCCTGGGTTTGGCGTCTTCAATCCTGTACTTAAAGAGAAAAATAATGCTTTATCTGGATGGTAAATAATGCTTCAGTTTCAAACTGGAAAATTACTACAGTCTTTGGAGGATTTACATCAAAAAGGCTTTACGGGAGCAGCCTACGTCGATGTATCTATTAATAGCCAGAACACCGTACGCTCCCAAATTATTTTCTTTAAAGAAGGAGCCATTACTTATGTGGGTGAGGCCTTGCCTAATCCCACTCATTTCTCTCAAGATATTGGTAAAAGGCTGAATCTAAAAATCATGAATGCTGCCATTAAAATGGCAGAAAAAAAGGTTAAAGATTCAAACTCTATTCACGCCTATTTATCCATTTATACCCGCATCAATCTGTTTGAGTGGAATGAGATTGAAACGTTGATGTATAACCAAGCGGTGTTGAGGCTGGACCTGCTTTTACCCTACGAAGGTCGACTGGTTGTCAACCCTCAAACGGCCTTTGATCTGGTTTATGGCGAAGATCGCCATGGACTGGATTGGCAAAAGCTCAAAACTTCCCTTGAGAAACGCCAACAAGCTTGGGCTGCCCTAGCTCCAGATATCCCCTCAATGGACGCGGTACCCCATACCATTCGGGTGAATAAAACCCATACCGTAGACGATGTTTTTGCCCAGCAACATTTGCAAACTTGGATTGATGGGCAGCGGTCCTTGCTCCAAATTGCTGCCGAAGCCAAGCAAGATCCATTGGCCTTAGGAAAACAATATCTGCAGTGGCACAAGCAGGGGTGGATCACTTTTACGGGGGGTCAGCCTGAGATTGTGGCTCCGCTAATCGGTTCAGAGCGGAAGGACTTGCCCGTCATTTTAAGTGTGGATGACAGCCTCGTGGTGCAAACCCTGATTAAACGAGCTATCGGCGAATACTATCAGGTCTTGACCGCCAATAGCGCCATTGATGCCCTGCATGTCCTCAACAATAACTCCGTGGAGCTATTGCTGCTGGACGTGACCATGCCGGATATTGATGGTTTTGAACTCTGCCGCACCGTACGCTCTATTGGTCAATTTCAGGATCTGCCGGTGATTATGCTGACGGCTAAGGACGGATTGCTCAACAAAATGAAAGGGCAAATGGCGGGATCAACCCACTATTTAACCAAACCGATTGAAAAAGAAAAATTACTCGCTGCTATCGAAAAATATATCCCTTCTCCTCAAGTGAGTCGGTAGCGGGTTCGATATTCTTCGTAAGGACGTATTGTTATGGACAGTCAAGCTTATCTGATCTTTCAGCTGCAAGAGTTGCGGTATGGAATTGATGCTGAGCTCGTAAAAGAAGTTTTTCCGTTACCGGAACTAACACCTCTGGCAGAAGCACCGCCCGATATTATCGGTATGCTGAATCTACGGGGAAAAATTGTCCCTGTTATGCATTTAGCTTGTCGATTGGGCCAATCTCAGCCTAATTGTAAGCTCAAGGATGCCGTCATCGTTATGGACTGGCAAGGCATTCAAGTCGGAATCGTCGTTAATCAAGTCCAAGATGTACTCACGTTTGACGCGTCTGCGATTGATACATCGGTTGAATACGGAAGACCTCAAGCTTCTTCTTACATCAAAGGCGTCACCCGGGAATTAGAGGTTCCTATTGTGTTTCTCAACCCAGATTCCCTGGTCCGCCAGCCGGACCAGGTCGCTAGCCTGGTCTGGGAATCTGAACTGGATAGGGCAGAGCCTGACTTTCCGGAAATTCCACTCAACCTAGAATCAGAGCAATCATCAGAGTCACTGGAAGAGGTTGAAGATCCAGATGAGATCGCAGCCCTGCATCAACAGTGGGAGGCGCTACTGGAAGGCTCTGAGTCTGATTCAGAGCAAATGTTAATGGCTGATCTAGAAGCAGCTGAGTCTGAATCAGATCAGCCATTAGAGACTGGTTTGGAAGAGGCATTTGACCCTGAACCCACCACCATTCAACCTCCTAAGCTAGGCACTTTTTTCGAGCGCTACTGCCCCGACGCATCTGAGGCTGATCAAGACGTTTTTCGGCAGCGGGCAGCCAGTTTAAGGGAGGCACTCACCGACACCGATCCTGCTGATTTGCGGTCTCTAGCCGTTGTGGGCCTGGGCAATCAGTATTTTGGTCTGGACTTAAGTTGGGTTCGGGAATTTATCAATATTCGGTCCGTGACCCCCATTCCCTGTTGCCCCCAACATATTGTGGGCAATATCAATTTAAGGGGGGAAGTCATGACCTTGGTGAATATCCAAAAAGCTTTAAATCTGTCCGACGAATCCAGTGATTCTCCCCAAAAAGCAGTCGTATTCGAGGTGAATGATGTGGTGGCGGGTCTCACCGTTGATGAGGTGATCGATGTGACCGCTTTATCATCAGCCCAGATTGCCCCAATTCCAGCCGCTGTCTCCGCTACTTACCGTGAGTTTTTGCAGGGAATGATTCTCTATGACAATCAATACCTCAATCTTCTGGATCTACCCAAAATGATTAGCCAAGGAGTCTTGAGTGTGGCTTAACTGAGCTGACCTAGGGCCAGGAATGGCCAATCAATCTTTACGTGACCGCTATTTGCGGACTTCTTATCAAACTTTTATCAGTCAGAGGACACAAGGAATCCCATGAAAATTACGAACCAACTCCGATGGACCGTTGCCGGCTTGACGGTTTTTGCCCTAGGCACCACTGCTTACACCGTTAGCAATATTGGTCGCAACACAAACGACGGTACGGTTGTGAACAACGCCGGTATTGTTCGGGGGGCAACCCAGCGCTTGGTTAAATTAGAGACGAATGGCAAAGCGGATAATCAACTTCGCCAGAAAATTGATGGTCTCATCAACGGATTGATTAACGGAGATGCTGAACTGGGTCTGCCCAAGGCCACAGATGCCGCGTTCCTAGACAAAATTCAGGCTGTAGAAGCTGAATGGCAAGTATTGGGACAGATGATTGAGCAATATCGGTCAAATCCTAGTATGAAAGCTCAGGTCATTGATGAGAGCGAAAAATTCTTTGAATTAACCAACGAAGCTGTGTTTGCCGCTGAAAATGCAGCCACGAATAACGTTCAAGGGCTAAGCAATACCCAGTACGTTGTGTTGGCATTGAACCTGATCGTTCTGGGATTTATTTTCTGGACCATTCAGCAAGCTTCAAAAGTGTTGACCAGTTCTGTGGGATCTGTGGCCACCAGCTCTTACGCGATTGCGGAAACCGTTGGCAAACAAGAGCAAATCATCAACGAACAAACCCAATCCGTTAAAGATACAACGGTCACCATTGAAGGTCTAGGGATGTCTTCTATGCAAGCGGCCCAGCAAGCTGATTTATCAGCCAAAGGGGCACAAGAAGCCCTGGAACTCTCCAAGAATGGAACTCAATCCGTGGCAGAAACCGTGGAAGGGATTGGCGAACTCCGAACCAAAGTAGGAGAAATTGCCGAACAGATTATGCAGTTGAGTGAACAAACCGGGCAGATTTCGACGGTGTCTCAGCTGGTGGCTGGCATTGCAGACCAAACGAACATGCTGGCCCTAAACGCTGCGGTGGAAGCAGCTCGAGCCGGTGAGGAAGGAAAAGGTTTCGCGGTGGTTGCCGGTGAAATTCGGAAGCTGGCAGACCAAAGTCGCAGTTCCGCCGACAAGATTAATACCCTGGTGGGTGACATTCAAGCTTCCATTAACAGCACCGTGATGGTAACCGATGAAGGGACTAAAACGGCAACGAAAGGGATTGAACTAGCGGAATCCACCAATGAGGTGATTCTCAAAATGGCCCAGTCGATTCAAGACGTGTTTGATAGTAGTCAAACGATTGCTAAAAGTTCTAAGCAACAGGCGGTTGTGGTTCAGCAAGCGGTTTCCGCGATTAACACCATTAACCTCGGTGCCCAAGAAACCGCCTCTGCTGTGAGTGAGGTGAATACCACCACAGAACAGCTAACAGACGTTGCTCAACAATTGGCTGTTACGGTTTAAGACGGCCTTATTTTTAGGAAAGAAACCCTTGATTGCCTGGGTTCTTTCGACTCCCAAGCGAAGGCTCTTTCCTACTTTTCCCCACCCTTTATCTAAGCAAGCATAACAACCATGTTCATCGAAGATGACGAACTGCGTGGACTTTACAAAGCTGCCAGTGCCGAACATATCGAAACCATAGAAGCAGGTTTGATCCATTTGGAAAAAAACCCAGGGGATCAACAGCAGTTACAAGCTCTCCTAAGAGCAACCCATTCCCTTAAGGGGGATTCGCGGATGCTAGGGGTTGGTGATGCTGAGACCGTGACCCATCAGATGGAAGATCTTTTGTCTGAGGTTGAGCAAGGGGATCGAGTTTTATCGTCTGGGTTATGTGATCGCCTTTACTCTGGTTTGGATGCAGTTCGTAAAATTGCCCATACGGCAGTGACTGGGGAACAGACAGATGTGAGTGTTTTCCACGTCATGGCTCAGTTGATGGCTGGCGATGATGCGGACATCCCTTCAGGACCTGCAGCGACCCTAGATATCATCCAAGGGGATGAAACGGTAGAGATTGACCCTGCTGCCACCTTGATACAAGTAGCGGAAGAGACTGAGCCCGATTTAGCGGCTGAACTGAATCAACTTCTCAAACAATCTCCCTCCGATCAGGGACAATCTAAGCCCGCTGAAACACCGACCACCTCTCCTTATCAGGTGGATACCGTGCGGGTAGAGGCAGCCAAGCTGGATCAATTGATGACTCAGGCGAGTGAGTTGGCTGTTACGAAACTTCGGATTGCCCAGAGACTTGGGGAAGTGGAACAATTAGCCACCCTTAGGGAGCAATGGACCACTGATTTACAAGCCCATCAGTTGAGTTTAACGCCGCTAAAACAGCAACTCTCTGCGGCCGATGCCATGTTGGTGGATCAGGTCTTGCAAGTTCATCAACAGCGTCTCTCAGCCCTCAGTTTTCAGATTGAAAATCTAAAGGCCCAAGTGGGAGAAGATTCAACTCGCTTGGATATTACGGCGAACCAATTAGAAGTCGGCATTCGCAATTTGCGCATGTTGCCCGTGGCCGGTCTATTTCAACTCTTCCCTCGCATGGTGCGGGATCTTGCCAAACAACAGCAAAAACAGATTGAGCTGGTTCTAGAAGGTACAGAGACCCTGGCAGATAAAAACATTTTGGAACAGATGCAGGCTCCCTTAACCCACTTGGTTCGCAATGCCATCGACCATGGCATCGAGACAACAACCGAACGAATGGCGATGGGTAAGCCGGAAACAGCTACCCTCCGCTTAAGGGCGTATCAATTAGGCAGTAGTATTGCCATTGAACTCACCGACGATGGCCGAGGGTTGGAGCTGGCCAAAATCCAAGAAACGGCCATCAGACGAGGGCTACATACTGAGGCCGAGTTAGCCCGCATGACCACCAGCCAAGTCCAATCTCTGATCTTTGCACCCGGTTTTTCAACGCGGACCCAAGTGACAGAGATTTCGGGCCGAGGGGTCGGCTTGGATGTGGTTCGTGCCAACGTGGAACGACTACAAGGCACCATTCAAGTTCGTTCGATTCCCAGCCAAGGCTGTACCTTTCAGCTCACTCTCAGCTCTAGCTTAACCACCACTGCAGTCCTTATTGTTGAGGTAAATCAGCATCCTTACGCGATTCCCTTGGAATATGTGGACAAGATGATCAGTGTCACCCCTGACCAAATCTTTTCGTTGGAAGGGCATCCTACCATTACGGATCAAGACCAACCCTTATCTGTAATGTGGCTAAGTGATGTTCTTGAATTACCAACCGAACAGGATAGACACGAAACTGAACGCACCAATATTCCTTGTGTCATTCTCCAAATTGGTTCAGAACGCTTGGGGTTATTTATCGATCAACTCGTAGATCAGCAGGATATTGTGCTAAAACCCCAGAGTAAATTGCTGAAACGCATTCGGAACATTACCGGGGCCACTATTCTGGGAAATGGTGAGATTTGTATGGTACTCAATCCTCAAGATTTCCTACAAGCCACCCAAGGCATGGACGATCTAACCTTGTCCGAACATCTGCATGAGGCCGTGACATCAAAGGTGTTGTTGGTTGAAGATTCCATACCAATCCGAACGCAAATGAAACGGATTCTGCAAGGAGCTGGGTATGACGTCACTGCAGCAGTAGACGGTCAAGAGGGATTGGAGAAGCTGCAGGCTGATCGCTTTGATGCGGTGGTGTCTGATGTGGAAATGCCCAATTTAACTGGACTGGAAATGACGGCCCAGATTCGTCAGAGACAGGAATACCAGCAGCTTCCCATTGTGTTGGTCACGACCCTAGCGAAGGAAGAAGACAAACGTCGCGGTCAGGAAGCGGGGGCCAACGCTTACCTAACCAAAGGTGATTTTGATCAAACATTGCTTATCGAGACCTTAAGGAGGTTAATTGCGTCATGACAGATCCGATCAAAGTAGTTCTAGTTGAAGATTCTGGAGTTGCCCTCCAGATTCTCAATCGATTGCTGGATTCTGCCCCAGAAGTCAACGTTGTGGGAACCGCCCAGGACGGGAATGAAGGGTTAAGAGTCATTGCTCAAACCATGCCAGATGTCATTTGCACCGATTTGCAGATGCCCAATATGGACGGTTTAGAATTCACCGAAAAGGTGATGAAGGACTTTCCCCGTCCCATACTAGTCATCAGCAATAGTGTGCATCCTTCCGATGTAGACAATATTTTTAATCTGATGCAGGCAGGTGCCCTAGACTTTTTCCCTAAACCGAATTCTGGGTCTGCAACGGATTATGAGATTTTGAAAAAGACGCTAGTGACGAAAATTAAGGTGTTGGCTTCCAAAAAAGTGGGTTAGCCCTTAGCGAGTTAACCAGTCTAGGTGCTGGGGCAATAGCTTTGCTAAGTCATAGGTTTTCTGAATGGTCTGACGGGCATTGGCTCGGAGTTCGGCCATGCCGTCAGGGTGATCGAGGGCTTCTTGGATGCGATCGCACACCTGTTGCGGCGAGAAAAAGTCCACGAGTAGGCCATTCTGGCCATCCTTAATCACTTCCGTTACTGGGGCCGTATCGGATGCCACCAGTAAACAGCCCGCGGACATAGATTCCAGCATGGACCAAGACAAGACAAAGGGCCGAGTTAAATAAACATGCACGGAAGAAGCTTGTAACACCTGCAAATACTGGCTATAGGGCAACCGCCCCGTAAAATGTAGCCGCGACAGATCTAGGGGCAAGGTCTCCAACATATGCTGCTTATAGGTTTTGCCATTGGGCAGCTTTTTGCCATAAGCTACCCGATCCGCCCCTACTATGACTGCATGACAATGGGGTCGTTTTTGCTGCAACAGAGCCATAGCTTCCATAAACTGAGGAAACCCCCGATAAGGTTCCATGCCCCGTGCCACATAGGTGACGACTTCATCCACGGCTGACAAATCCAGATTAATGTCAGGCAAAACTAGTTTGGCACCGGGTTTAGGCTGAAAATACTCCGTATCGATGCCGTCGTGTAAAACCTTGATCTTGCTATGGAATTCTGGCGGGAATTGATGGCGCTGCCATTGAGTAGGGGATAGGCCATAATCGCAACTCGCCAAATCCAATAAAATCGGGGCATTTTTAATCCGAATACGGGCTTCTGCATCAGCATCTAAGGGATCAGCGGGGTCAAAATCAGCATCAGTGCCGTGGGCATGGTAGTACCACTCGAAAAAGCAGCAGAACTTGGCCTTCGGGAAAATATCCTTTACGAATAATCCCGGTCCCCACCCAGAATGGGCATAGACCACATCCGGCACAAATCCCCGCTCGCTCAATTGCTGGGCAATCCGATACACCGCCTGTCCTTCCAACACCGCGCTCTCTAGAGGGCGAACATAGTGATGGGTTTCGGGGCGGACTTCCCGTGACGGTTTGTACAGAATCTTCTGGACTCCTTGAATCTGTCCCTCTTCCCGAGCCGTCCCATACACCACTTGATGCTTTGGACTCTTCGCTAACACCATCGCCAAATGCCGAAACTGAGCCGGGAAATTGGGATGGAGGAACAGAATTCGTTGAAGCGCCATTAGGTCAAAATCTGTTGAAGGGCCGAGTCAATGGTCTCATATTTATATTGGAATCCATCGGCCTGAGTTTTCTCTGGTCGTACGTTTTGTCCTTCCAAAACTAATTGGGCCGCTTCCCCCAAAAGTAGCTCCAACGCAATGTCTGGAACTGGAAGCCAGGAAGGACGATTAAGGACTTTGCCAAGAGACTCACACAGTTCAGCCATCCGCACTGGATTGGGGGCCGTGGCATTGTAAACGCCAGATTTATGGGTATCCGTCAGGGCCGTGAGGATAAGGTTGACCAAGTCATCTCGATGTACCCAGGAAAACCACTGTTTGCCACTGCCAATGGGCCCCCCCGCAAACATCTGAAACGGCGGCAGCATTTTGGCTAAGGCCCCGCCATTGCCTAAAACAATGCCGATGCGAAAAATAACTAATCGTATCCCAGCATCCGAGGCAGTTTGGGCTGCTTTCTCCCAGGTTTGACAAACTTCTGCCAAAAAATCATTGCCAGGGCCGCTCGATTCATCAAAAGTGGCCGTTTCACTGGTGCCATAAAAGCCAATCGCAGACGCATTCACCAGGACTGATGGCTTGTCCTCAACCGCAGCAATAGCCTCGACCAGTTTCTGCGTGCCCACGGCGCGGCTGTTGATAATTTCTTTTTTACGGCTGGGGGTCCAGCGATCCCCCACAAGGGGTTCTCCTGCTAAATTGACAACCCCATCCCAACCGGATAGCGCTTTTTGCCAGTCCCCTGAAACTTGGGGCTCATAGCCTTGAATCTCGACGTTAGGGAACTGTTGGGCGGGGAAAAGCTGAGCCGCTTTATCGGGACTTCGGACTAATGCTAAAACTTGATGGCCTTCTTCTTGCAACCGTTCAACGAGGCGTTGGCCTACAAATCCGGTTGCTCCTGTTACGACTACGTTCATGGGGATGCCAGCTGCTTGTTTCTTCTGATCATACAGAAGGCCAGCCCCAAGATCACAGGCGAGGTCAATCTCAAATTTCCGGCATTAAGCGCGGCGTCAAAGCGGTTAATGCCCTAATCGATTCTGCTCAATCCAGTGCATGGCAACACCGAAGGATTCAGCATTGAAAGTTTTACCAGAGCGAGGATCGGCGACATGCCACCATTCTTCACCTTTGGCGGTGATCCGGCGTTCGATGCTGAGTTGTGTTCGAGAGGTTATGCTTCTCGCCATGCGCTGCCACAGCTGGGCAAGTCTTGGCATTTGTAGAGTGAGTGATGGAGCCTGACGCCAGCGAGATTTAAGTTGAGTGCGCTCATTCCTGAGCAATTTAAGTAAGCGATGATCATGCTTGGCCTTGGCAACATCTATGCGATGTTGCAAGCTTGTCATCATGTTGGATTGTTGCTGGGTAGACGTTGGAGATAAGTCCAATTTTTTAGGTGATTTGATATTCATAAGACACTTTATTTATATGGTGCTTACTTTTTTCTAACCAGTTTTTTGTATTATCCGATACTTACTTGATCAAATCATAGACAACTTTACTTTTCCTTAATTTAAGTGAGTGAATAATTTCCAATGCCTAATTGTTTTTAAGTCGAATACCAATAAGGGTCTTCTTTGAGCCAATCATTGCTCACAGTTGCTTCAGCAGGGTGATCATGCTAAATTGAGTAGCCCAAGGGCGATTAGCACAGGGGTAGCGCGCTTCCTTCACACGGAAGAGGGCACTGGTTCAAATCCAGTATCGCCCACTTTGATGACAATTTATTCCTGATAAGGCTTTTAGAGATTCAAAACAGCTCCTAAAGTTCATTTTTTATGCTGAGTAACTAGAAGGCGGTTTTGAGGAACTTTGATTATCGCTGGTTTCCTTATTCTTTAAGCAGTCGACTTCTTCAAGTCAGTGTTGAAGCACCTCTTGCAGGCGCAATACCAGATCAACTCACTATTCATTTGATTGTTGGATTAGTTGCTCACGATTTGCAAGGGATGGTATTCGGAAGGGGGCATATTGATACCCTAGCCATTCCCTCTGTTTTATCAATCCCTTACCACCTAAATCCTTACGTTTAAAGAACTCTTATATCCATAGTATTCAAGCCGAATTTGTGTGATAAAGGGAATAATTTATGCTTTTTATCAAAAATTATTAGTTATGGATATTATCGCGCTGACTTCATTCTTAGCTCCCTGTTTGCCATTCCTGATGAAAAAAGTTGGTGCTTCAGCATTAGATGGGGCCGCCAAAAAGTTAGGGGAGGATACCTGGGGAAAAGCAAAAGCGATTTGGGGTAAGTTGCACCCTAAGGTAAAGTCTGAAGCTGCAGCGCAGATCGCTGCTGAGAAGCTGGCGACATCTCCCGATAGTGCTGCTTGGAAGGAAGCCTTGCAAGAGGAATTAGCAGCGATTTTGGCCAATGATTCAGAATTAGAAGCTGCTATTGCAGAAATCTTTGCGGATATTCAACCTTCAGCTAACCAAAATGTTGCTCAGCAAAATGTTGATGAGAACCAAGGGGTTGTGATTGGTCAGATGTCAGGCGGCAACGTTAACAATATCGGCGTAATTGACTCTGTTCAAGGTGATATAAAACTATAAGCCTAAAATTTACGCCTTTAGTGTGATCTGCCCCCAATGCATCCATCGCCAGAGAGTTCTCCAGAGCCAAGCCCAAAGCCAACCAATCAGGCTCAACAGGATATGGGCAAAAATCTGGGGCAGGCTTTTGGACAGATGTCTGGGGGGAATGCGAATAATATATCCGGGAGCAACGTCTATTTTGTTGATAGTAACGGGATAGCCCTAGATCAGAAAGGTTTGAGCGCAATGCCAGTCATTCCGTCGCTCTTGCCTTATTTACCTGATCGAACGGATCAGGAGTTTACGCTGAGTCAAGCGATACAAAGATGGCACTCACGGCCCCAACAACAACCTTTAATCTGTCTGATACATGGGGATGAGTTACAAAGTCATGACAAGTTCTTAGAACGTTTGCGTAAGGTTTCCTTACCCCGTCTCTTAAACCTTGACCTCAAGCAAACTGCGATTAAAGAACATCACCTGACATGGCCCTCTACGCTCAAGAAGTTGGAGCAGCTCTCTGCACGACTCACTAAGAACTTAGCGGATACTGTTGAGAATAATAGTTATGCTTCCGCTGAGGAAATTAACAAGACTTTTGGTAAACATCCCGGCCCTGTTATCGTACATTTACACCTGCTGACAGACGATTGGCGTCGGTTAGGACCAGGCTTACTGCATAAAATCTTAGAATTTTGGCAGCAATGGCCGGAATTAGGGATTAATCAAACTCTGATCGTTTGCATCTTTATCAAATATCAACTCAAGCGTTCAGCACAAAAGCAGAAACGTGGGTGGTTGATCAACCCTTTTGCTTGGTTGAAAAGATTTCTAAAATGTCGCCGATGTCAAAAGCTGAATCGTGAGATTACGGAGCACCTAGAAACTCTGGATGCATCAGAATTTAAAGAATTTAATCACTTCACGGGTACTGTTTTACCCAAGCTCAGCAATGTAAACCGTAACCATGTTGAAGACTGGGTGCGTTGCCCTGATACTAAAACTTTCGCGGGGGAAGCAGTCTTAGAGCAACTGTTGAGTGCTGTGCGTCAGATGTTTGAGCAAGAAGAGACAATGCCGATGGATCAAGTTGCAGACCAATTAAGAGATCTGCTTAAAAAGGCGGTTATCAGTGGGAGGCAACTTTGATGGAACTCCCATTTTATCGGGGAGATGCCAGTGGGAACCGTCGCCAGGTGGCGGCTAGCTTACCAATCCCTCAGCGTTCTCGATTACTCAATCCTGAAAGCTATATTGCAGATGACGGGTTACGAGATGCCTGTAATGTGGCGTTACTGCTGGGTCAGCCTTTGCTGCTGACTGGGGAACCAGGCACTGGGAAAACTCAATTTGCCTATAACTTGGCTTGGGAATTGGGGTTTGAACCTCCGCTCAAATTTGAAACCAAGTCTGATAGTACCGCGCGTGATCTGTTTTATACCTACGACGCCCTTAAGCGGTTCCAAGATATTCAAAGTGGCTTGGAGTCGAGCACGATCTTGAACTACATCTCCTATCAAGCTTTAGGGTTAGCTATTCTACGTACTCGACCGTGGGATGAGGTCAAACCTTACCTCCCCGCCGATTTTGGGGCGTTTCAACCCCAGCGCTCTGTGGTATTGATTGATGAAGTGGATAAAGCCCCACGGGACTTCCCAAATGATCTGCTCAACGAGCTGGAGCAACTGTATTTCAAGGTCAGCGAGTTGGAGAATGCCAAGATCGAAGCAGATCCTGCCCTCCAGCCGCTGGTTGTAATTACTAGCAATTCAGAAAAAGACCTGCCAGATGCCTTTCTACGGCGGTGTATTTACTACAATGTGCCATTCCCCACGAAGGAGCGGTTAACGCATATTATTGCCAGCCACCTAGGAACGAATACTGATATCAACAATGCATTTTTGAGAACGGCATTGGATATATTTGATCGCTTACGTGCACCTGAGAACGGCCTGCGTAAAAAGCCTGCAACGGCTGAACTACTGGGCTGGGTGTTGACACTACAGCGATTTGGAGAGGGCAAATCTAACCCCTTAGAAGATCGGAGTCTGGTATTGAAGACTTTGAGTAGTTTGATCAAAACGGCTGAAGATATCCCCAAAGCCAGAGGTGTTATTGAACGATGGAGTCAGGAACAGCAACCACTCCAGAATGGGTAGCGTCTGAACTGCTAGTTCAGTTTTTGGATGATCTGCGAGATGCAGGTTACAACATTGGCATTCAGCAATATATTGCCGTTCAGGATCTGGTTTTAACCCTGGCGACTCAAGGTGAACTGCCTGACTTAAGGAATTTAAGGTCCTTTATTGGCCCCATCGTCTGCAGTTCTGCCATAGAACAGATTGATTTCCAAGAGCGATTCGATGGATGGACAAAACAGCTGAATCTAGACGATTTTCGGCAGCTGAATCTAGAAGATTTTCGTCGTCATGAAATTCCAGAACATAACGCTAAAAGCTTGGTAGAGGATTTGGACCGTATTCAAAGGGGAGGCAAGACTTTAACACGGCTCTTAACAGGAGTTGTTATTATCTGCGCAGTGCTATTATTCCCGAGCCATAAACTGCAAAAAGATATTCCCCTAAGTCATTCAACAAGTACTCCATTGCCGGAGCCGACGTCTGCAACTCGCCCTAGTAATGCTCCCCAACCTAGCGAAGTACCTAGTCCCCAACCTAGCGAAGTACCTAGCCCCCAACCTAGCGAAGTACCTAGCCTCCAACCTAGCGAAGTACCTGACCCATTCTCATTAGAAACTCCTCTCCCACCATCTTCAATGGTTAAAAATGAACGATTTCAATGGAGAGCCATTCTTTTTTTTGGAGTAGTTGTAGCAACTCTATTGATTTGGCGCTTCTGGTGGTATCGAAGCGCCCGTCAGTTTCTCAATCGTCGAGAAAGCAACCATTCGCCTGAACTCCAGAAGCTTTCAATGCAGGGCATCGAAAGTTCGCTATTTTCATCCAACCTTGTATTTCAAACGGCCCAGCAGTTACGCCGACGAACCCGACAATTTGCCAACACTCTTGACATACAGCAAACTCTTCTAGCTTCTATCAAGCAAGGAGGATGGCTAACACCGATTTATTGCACAAAAAAAACCATACCTGAATATCTGTTTTTAATCGATCGTGCCAGTTATGCGGATCACCAAGCTAAGCTAACGGAAGAATTAATTCAACAACTTCAACAAAACGGGGTCTACATCAAACGCTTTTTCTTTGACGAGGATGCTCAGGTTTGTTATCCAGAACTCCAGAGCCATTACCCCCAGTCATTGCAAGACCTATTCAGTCAATACGGCAGAGATCGGCTAGTAATTGTGGTCGAAGCAGAGATCCTATTTAGCCATCAAACGGGGAAACCAAAAACCTGGCTCGATCTGCTTCAAGCCTGGGAGCAACGGGTGCTTTTAACCCCTAACCCCGTGGAAAGTTGGAGTCAATGGGAATTGAATTTGATGCAGAAGTTTATTGTGCTACCCTTAACCCCCCAAGGCATCGCTGCATTTCCACAAATTTTCCTTAAAGGTTCTACTGTCTATCGATTGGCTGAAACGCCTTCAACACCTTTTCCTGAGATGCTAGCGATCCGGTCACAGCAGTGGTTGGGAAGGTATCCACCAAGAGCGGAAAAAGGGCAACAGATGCTATCAGAACTTGCCACGTATTTGGAAGAATCAGGCTTGTATTGGTTTGCCGCTTGCGCTGTATTTCCTGAACTCCATTGGACAATAACGGTTTACTTAGGAAATGTGCTTAAGAATACTGAGGGGCGAGCTTTGTTATCTGGTCCTATCCTTTCAAAGCTGGTACGTTTACCGTGGTTTCGCTATGGCTACATTCCCGATTGGTTAAGGCGGTATCTAGTATTAAATTTGACACCAGATCAAAATAAGGCAGTACGTCAAGCTTTTCGACAACTGATGGTAATGGCAGTGAGAGGAGACATTGGGCCGCTTCAGTTAGAGATTGCTCAGCAGTATCAGCAAACATTACCCAACTTAACCCGTCCCCTACTACGATTGCTATCACGTCAAACAAGCGATGAAGCTCCGTTACGTGACTTTATTTTTCTGGACTTTATGACCAAAGAATCACTGCTAACAGTGGCGATTCCTGAAGATCTCAAGCCTTTATTCCATGGAAGTCAATATGAGAAAATTCTCCGCCGTCAGAAATTAAGGTTAACTGTTGTTATTGGTTTCATCTTTGTTTCAGTAGGTCTTTATGCTTGGTGGACAATTACAGCTCCCACCAGGCACATGAATCAACTTTTACATGACGCTCGGGCGCTGACAGTAGCGAATAATCACCTAGATGCCTTGGTGATGCTCACTCAGGTTGGACAAATGCTAAGGGCTTCAAACAATCAAGATTCAACCATTCTGTCTTCCACAACCAGCTTGTTTTTAAAGAATGTGTCCATCAGAAACAATGCTGTTTCGAGTAGTCCACCTAGCTTCCACCAACATAATCAATTAAATAGTCACCAAGCTGGTGTTATCAGTGTGGTCTTTAGTCCTGATGGAAACACCCTCATCTCTGCCAGTGAGGACAACACCATCAAGTTATGGGATCGAAGTGGGAAACTCCTCAACTCCCTCAAAGAGCATACTGATACTGTCTATAGTGTGGCCTTTAGTCCTGATAGAAACACCCTCACCTCTGCAAGTAGGAACGGCACCATCAAGTTATGGGATCGAAGTGAGGAACTCCTCAACTCCCTCAAAGGGCATATTGATACTGGCTATAGTGTGGCCTTTAGTCCTGATAGAAACACCCTCGCCTCTGTTAGTGAGGATAACACTATCAAGTTATGGGATCGAAGTGGGAAACTTCTCAACTCCCTCAAAGGGCATACTGATACTGTTATCAGTGTGGCCTTTAGTCCTGATGGAAACATCCTTGCCTCTGCCAGTGAGGACAACACTATCAAGTTATGGGATCGAAGTGGGAAACTTCTCAACACTCTCAAAGGACATACAACTGCTGTCAATAATGTGGCCTTTAGTCCTGATGGAAACATCCTTGCCTCTGCCAGTAGTGACACAACCATCAAACTGTGGCCTTGGTCGATAGATCTTTTCGTGGCACATAGCTGTAATTGGCTGAAGGATTACCTGCTCACAAATCCAAATGTATCTAAGGAGGACAAAGAACTTTGCGGTCTGTAACCCATAACTTCATCTCCAACTCCGAAACCTTTACCTAGTAGGGGTACTTGAAGGGGCGACACTGTTGGCGAATTCATAAAAGTCATACTGGTACTGCTTGAAGTACCCTCTTGCATAGTCTTCCAATTGAGAGAGGGCTGGGGGGTGAGGGCTAAACTTGACTATCGCTGAGGCGGTGGATCTTCTAATAGCAGCAATCGCAGGGGATCCAAGTAAACAGTCCATGGTTGAGGCTGATCCTTCAGCGCAACCCATTTTTCTTTAAATACTTCTGCCTGCAGGTGATAGTCTTGCCCATGGTTCGGGGGACCATGCAACTTTAAGTAAAGGGTCATCCGATGGGGCGTTTCACTGGTAGCCGCCAGCCAGCAGGGAAAAGTATTGGGGGAGGCAGATGAAGGAGAGTGGGTAGAGAAGCAAAGCTGGTGAGCCCGAATTCCAATCTGGCTCAACTGGGGAGGTAAGGGTTCGAAGGTCTGAAGCAGACAATGCCAGTTGAGCGCTTCCACTTGGTTAGGCCCCCGGGCCACGGCGAGAGAAAAGTTTTTACAGCCCGTCAGGCGAGCCGCCTTGACGGTATGGGGCCGTTCAAAAATCTTATGTTTGGGGCCAATGGCAATAATGGTACCGTTGTCTATCATCAGTAAACCGTGACACATTCGAAAGGCTTCTTCTAAATTGTGAGTTACCAGGAGAGTGATGCCGGGGTAACCCTGCAGCCGGAGGATCAGTTGCCGCTCGATTAGGTTGCGAAGGTGAGTATCGAGGGCGGAAAAGGGTTCATCCAGCAGTAATACTTGAGGCTGATTCGCCAGGGCACGGGCCAGCGCAACCCGCTGCTGCTGCCCCCCTGATAGCTGATGGGGATAGCGGTGGGCCAAGGACGCCAGGTGAAGGAGGCTCAGTTGCTGGTTGACCGCAGCCTTGATCTGAGTGGACGAGAGTTGCCGACGCCGATAAAGGCCAAAGGCGACATTTTGAGCGACGGTTAAGTGGGGAAACAAGGCGTAGTTTTGGAAAAGCATCCCGACGTTGCGATCGCAACTTGTGACGTCAATCCCCAAGTCAGCATCAAACAGCACCCGACCATTGAGTACAATGCGGCCCTGGTCGGGTCTTTCGATGCCCGCAATACAGCGCAAAATCAGGCTCTTCCCCATCCCCGAGGCCCCTAAAATCCCCAAGGGTTGGTCCGCTGCCATAAACTTGACCGATAGGGTAAATCCTGGCAATCGCTTCTCAATATCCACCTCTAATTGAGGGGATGGCAATACGGGGTCATGGAGTGCCCAGCCTTGAATCTCAGAAACCTCAGAATTAACGACAATACTACGGAGTTGGGGGTCTCTGTTCTCAACCCGCTTAGGAGGGCGACGCGGCTGGGGTTGAAACCGCCCACAGTGGATGCCATTCGCTAGTACAATCCCCCCCAAAGACAAGCCCAGGACAAGGGTCGACCATTGAGCCGCTTCCCGTAAATCTCCCGCTTCAACCGCGAAGTAGATCGCCATCGGCAGGGTCTGGGTCCGTCCGGGAATATTGCCCGCCAACATTAAGGTTGCGCCAAATTCGCCGAGGGCACGGGCAAAGGCCAGAGTGGTCCCGGCTAAAAGCCCTGGCAAGGAAAGGGGCAGAGTAATCCGCAAAAAAACGGTTCGTTCTGAAGCCCCTAAGGTCCGGGCCGCCTGTTGGAGGTTACGGTCAATTTGCTCAAAGGCTCCCAAGGTCGTTTTGTACATCAGGGGAAAGGCGGCCATGGTGGCGGTAATGACTGCGGCGTACCAAGTAAACACCAGGTTGAAGCCCACGGCCGAAAATAGGAACCCAAATGGACCATTCTTCCCCAAAAGCATGAGTAATAAGAAGCCCAGCACGGTGGGAGGCAAGACCATCGGGGCTAGCAAGAGACTATCCAGGAGAGATCGCCATTGTCCCCGATAATGCTGCATAGCATTGGCAGCAGCAATCCCTAAACAGAATGTGATGGCGGTGGCAATCGTCGCAATGCGGAGGGAGATCCAGAGAGCAGAAAGATCATGCATGAATGCCAAGGGGGGGTAAGGGTAGCCTAGACACGGCCAAATCCAAAGCGTTCGAAGGTGTTTTGTGCCGTTTCTGTGTTCAGGAAATCAATAAAAGCTTGAGCTGCTGCAGGATGGGATGCATTCTGCACCACCCCAATGGGATAGACAATCGGCGAGTGGGATTTGGTGGGTATGGTGGTCAACACCTTTACCTGTGGAGAAAGCACGGCATCGGTAGCATAAACCATTCCGAGTTCAGCATTGCCACTTTCCACGGCAGCGAGAACCGCGCGAACGTTATTGCCAAACACAAACTTAGATTGAAGGGATTCTAACAAATCCAGATTCGCAAAAACTTGTTCAGCATATTGTCCGGCAGGAACACTACGGAATTCACCAACCGCGAAGCGGCGAATGTCAACGCTTTTGAGCTGCTCAAGATGAGTGATGTCTTGTTGGGAGGTGGCGGGGGCAACCAGAACTAATCGGTTCGTCACTAAGGGGCGATGACTACCGGATACAATCAGTCCTTGCTTTGATAGCTGATCCATGGGCTTCACACCGGCGGAGAAAAACAGATCGGCGGGAGCGCCCTGCTCAATTTGCCGCTGAAGCGCCCCAGATGACCCAAAGTTGTAATCCACGTTGATTTGAGGATAGGCCGTTTGAAACTGGGGTGCGATCGCATCTAGGACATCTTGCAAACTAGCAGCGGCAGAAACCGTGATGGTCACGGATGCTGTGCCCTGAGCGCTTGAGGTCAACTGGTAAATTTGGGAGCTACAACTCATCCCTAAACAGGAAAGCAACCCCACCAGAAACCAGATTAGAAATGGGCGACGTTTCATGATTACACTCACAGATAGGGTCTCCACGTTTATGAGCCATACTGCTAAGCAGCCTAGGTTTTTGCTTCAGTCGTAGGGTAGAGTCCCAACTGTCGGGACAGCTCCCTGGCGATAAAAATGAGGAACTTCGCTGCATCAGGATTATCTTGATGGGCAAAATAGCTAGCTGCTTGCATCAATGCCTGCACAAACGCTGCATCCAGCAAGTCAGGTTCAGCCTCCAGAATTTCAGGCTCTTGACCATTGGGGCAGGCCAGTAATCGATCGATCAACGCATAATAACGCGCTTGACGAGGATTGTCGGCGGGGGGAGCTGTCATGATATTAGTTCCATTCAAGCAACCGGATTAGGGATCGAATAGTTTGCTGGCAGACTATCGGGCACCAGGGTCGGATAGGCAGGTTCTAAATCTTTAAATAAAGCACTACTTAAGTAGCGTTCGCCAAAGCTGGGTTGGATCATAACAATTAACTTGCCAGCATTTTCAGCTCGCTGACCCACTTGGATCGCTGCTGCGAGGGCAGCACCCGTGGAAATCCCAGAGAGGAGACCTTCTTCGCGGGCAAGGCGACGACCCAAGGCAAGGGCCGCCTCGTTTGTCACCGTAACCACCTCATCAATACAATCAACATTGAGAACTGCAGGAATAAAGCCAGCTCCAATCCCCTGGATTGTGTGGGAGCCAGACTCACCTCCAGAGAGTACTGGACTATTGACGGGTTCGACTGCGATCGCACGCAATTCGGGTTTACAGTCTTTCAACACCTCAGCAACGCCGGTAATCGTGCCCCCCGTGCCGACCCCTGCCACCACGATATCGACCTGTCCTTCGGTGTCAGCCCAAATTTCTTCAGCAGTGGTATCACGATGAACTTGAGGATTCGCAGGATTATTAAACTGCTGAAGCATATAGGCATTGGCCAATGTCGCCGCAATTTCCTCCGCTTTAGTGATAGCCCCCTTCATTCCTTGTTGTCTAGGGGTGAGCACTAATTCTGCACCATAGGCCTGCAGCATGGCCCGACGTTCTAAACTCATGGACTCTGGCATGGTGAGGATAAGGCGGTAGCCCTTAGCGGCTGCAACCATCGCTAGGGCAATTCCCGTATTCCCAGAGGTGGGTTCCACCAGCACTGTTTTCCCAGGTGCGATCGCACCCGCCAATTCTGCAGCTTGGACCATGCTGAAGCCGATGCGGTCTTTAACGGACGACGCTGGATTCATACCCTCAAGCTTGATCACAATTTGGGCGACACAGCCCTCTGCTTGAGGAATGTTGTTCAACTGTACTAGGGGTGTGTGGCCAATTAGCTCAGTCACATCTTTGGCAATTGGCATTGGTAACCCTCCTCGTGGAATCAATATTCATTTCCAGTTAAATTTGGAAAGTTTTTGTATGGACAGGGATGACCTACAAGGTAAAACGCAGAACTCAACTCAGCTCAAGGGTAAGAAATCTATGCCTAACCCCGTTTGCGCGCAACAATATTGTATAAATGCCAATACTTTTCCTCGCCGAGGACATTACGGCCCAGATGTTCTTCTTCATCAAAAACTTCTAGATCAAACGGCTCAAACAGCTGCTCAATCTGATCTGGCGTCAGATAGTTAAAATTAGGGTCTGTTGCCCAGTAGTCGCGATCACCGGATAGATATCCACAAAATCTGCCTCCAGCTTTTAGGGAGTGCACGATTGCGTCCCAAAGCTGGTGAAAGGTTGCAGGAGGACAAAAAAGTAGACCAAAGCCGGCATTAATTCAGATCAACACCAGTGGGCAAAAACCCGTTTTTAGGGTGCTGCATCCGTGTATCTAGATGGGGGGGATCGAAATTCTGACGCCGATGCCATCTAGGAGGCTTGTCTGGTTCTCCCTCCATGGATAGAACCTGCCACTTTCGCCGCAGTAACTCCACGGTGTCACATCCATCTTGGTAACCCAAATTGATGGCACACCGGGCTGGAGATGAAGGGACTCCCTCATACCGTTCAAGTGCTGCCACCAACATCTCACTTGGATGCCCCCTGGCAACAGCCTGAAAATAATCAGCCCTTTGACGATACACTCGCTTGGAATTCAGTCTTGGAGCTGGATTTAGGGTGGTGATCATGTTGTATCTCCTCCTAGGATACTGGGACTAGGTTTGACGGGTGACTAGAGTTGATCGCACACCATCCGGCCAAACATCTGGGGGATCACGGGTTAAGCAACCTGAAATGGAAAGTCTGCTTTGAGAATGTCTAGCCAGTTGGCAATCCGCTGCTCGGTTTTATCGCTTTCATTCACTTCATCAAGGGGTAAACCCACGAATTTGCCATCCCGAATCGCAGTGGATTTTTCAAAGGAATAGCCCTCCGCGGGAACTGCCCCGACAATCCTTGCGCCTAGCGCTTTGAATTGGTCATAGAGGATCCCCAGAGCACCGACAAAATGTTTGCTGTGACCTTGACAATCACCTGGACCAAAAAGGGCAATGGTTTTGCCGGAGAAATCAGGTTTCTCGACTTCCATATCAAACAATGGCTCACGCCAGTCATTCTGGACCTCTCCAGCCCCCCAGGTAGAACAGCCCAGCAATAAATAGTCGTATTGCAAGAGATCCTCGACATCATCAAAATCTTCTTCCATACTGTATAAATCACAGATTTCCGATCCAAGTTCCTCATAAATTTTTTCTGCGATCTCTTCTGTGACGCCGGAGGTACTGCCGTAAAAAATACCGATTTTTGCCATGGTTTTTGCTCCTAATGAATGCAGGGTGATGAGAACTTTGTTACTCAGAATGAAAATCAAAACAGAGTAATCATGGATTCACTGTTATGCCACTTGAGGCCGCACATCAACGGCCTCAATCATGGCCTGAGTTAATGCCAACGGCCCCTGGCGGGTGCGAACCACAAACCGAGGAGACCGCTGCTCCAGGGCAATCCAAGCACCGGGAGATAAGCCGAGCCTTTTTAACTTTTCGGCAACGGCTGGATTAACGCCACTAATGGTCGCAATCACCCCTCGTTCTCCAATCTTCAGTCGTTTGAGGGAAGCCTTCGAGTTTAAGCTCAGCATCTGTAACCTCCAACGGTTTAACGGTAGCAATTCTGACTAAACAAGATAAGCTTCCATATGGGTTTTAATCGTGCAATCAGAACGCGGATAGGCAACACACAGTAATGCATATCCCTTTTCGATTTGCGCATCATCTAGAAAAGACTGATCATCTTGATCCACTGTCCCTTCCACAATCTTGCCAACACAGCTAGAGCAAGCCCCAGCTCGGCAAGAAAAAGGGAGATCTAGCTCTTGTTCTTCTGCTGCATCAAGAATAAACATGTCATCTGCAACGGGAATCGTGATATCAATCTCGCGCTTTTTGTTGATGAGGTGAACTTGGTAAGTTGTCATGGTTGATCTCCTCAATAAGCTGACATCTGGGCATCTGACCGATGCAATACATTTGGATGAGAACAGTTTTATGCCGAACTGAGTGGGATGGGTTGCTTAGGAACAAGGCACACCCGCAGGGCTGCAGTCCTTGGCTGTCTGAAAAGATTTTCCACAGCCGCAGGTGTCCGTGGCATTGGGATTCGTGAATTTAAAGCCGCTCTCTATCATTCCATCGACGTAGTCCACCACGATGCCATCCAAGAGGGGAGCACTGCTGGGGTCAATAAAAATCTTGAGGCTGCCCGTATCGGTAATTTCATCATCTGCTTTTGGTGCCTCGGCTACTTTGATGTCGTATTCATAACCGTTGCAGCCCCCCTCGTTCACGGCCAGTCGAATGCCTCGGGTGGGTGTTGGGTTAGGGGTACCTCGAACAAAGGTTCGTAGCCGAAGTTCTGCAAGTTCAGTCAAGGTAACAGTCATAGGAATTCTCCTGATATGGGTTATTAGCTAATAGAGAGGAGCCGTTGAGTCACCATCACAATGGCTGGCAGACTGCTGTCCATGAAGATGTTTGATAAGAAAACGTGTTTAACGAGTCATATGACATTGTTTCCGTCTCAGACACAGCTGAGAACAGGTATTTTTCTCTCGAAATCTAGAGGCAAGGGGACAGTGGGGATTAAAGAGTAAAACCAGAAGAATGAAACTCTTTAAGAGAACATGAGCAAAGGCGAGACCGATAATCAGACAGGTTACGGAAGCAAGGTAGGCAAGGACTTGAACAACATCCTTAGAGTATCGATGGCCGAATCGCCAAAATTCAATCGCAAGTACCAAGAAACAAAGAGAGGTCCAAAACATGGGTCTAAACAGAACTCAACAAAGGGGAGGCAGCGCAACGATTGCCGGTTGATCCTCAGGCATCTTTGCAGCTACAGGATCGGATCGGGTTACTTCAGGCATTGGTCCACAAACTGGGCACTGAGGATCGTGGTAGGGTCGACGTTTTGCGAATTCAGCTCGGGCCAAATCCATCGTCAATAGCTGCCCTAGTAGCGGTTCCCCTAAGCCGGTCACGAGCTTGATAACCTCCAGGGCCGCAAGACAGGCTAAGGTCCCTGACACAGCTCCCAGAACACCGAAGCCCCAACGATCCCATTCGGGTTTTTCGGGGAACAGGCAAGTTAGACAAGGGGTTTGTCTCGGGACAATGGTCGTTAGATAAGCTTCCATCCCGTTCATCGCCGCTTCGATCATGGGTTTCCCCCAGCGAACACAGGCAGCATTCAGGGCGTCCCGTTCCGCGAAGTCAAAGGCACAATCGAGGGCAATATCAGCCCGCTGTACCAGCGCGTCAATGTTATCGGCACTGACATATTCACAAATAGCCTCGATTTCAATATCAGGATTAAGGTTGGTCAAGGTTTCTTGGGCTTTGAAGACCCGAGGTTGCCCTACCCAGTCATCGGTCATGAGGATTTGCCGATTTAGGTCATCCCGCTGCAAGTTGCCACCGCGCATGAGGATCAATTTGCCAACCCCTGCCACAGCCAGGTAGAGTGCCGCAGTTCCACCTAGCCCACCGACACCAGTCACTAACGCCGTTGTCTTCTTTAACTGCCGCTGGCCCGTTTCACCTAGGCCGGGCAGCATGATTTGGCGGCGGTAGCGTTCAACTTCAGTGGGGGTTAAGGATGGCAGCATGGTTTTAGCGCTAAGCGTGATAAATGATGGAGACCTCACCTTCTGACAAGGCTATTCCACGGTAATGTCTGAAACCCTAACCACATCTTTGGGTTTCTCCTTAAAAACCTTGAATAGTTTCTGCTCCACCGAAGAGGAGGTTAAAAACAGGTCATAGGCAGTTTGTAAGGCTTTGCGGTAGGCATTTAGTTTTTCTTCTTCCCTGAGGTCTTTCTCTTCCGCCTCTACAAGCTGGGAGAACTTCCGTAGAATATGTAAACGATTTACGTTCAAGACCTGTGGATCAAAGGGGAGATTAAAAAATTGAAAATAATCCTCAGCATCTTTGAGCTGATTAAACTGAGCGAGCGATAATTCTGTGGGTGTCATGGATTGGCCTCCAAAGTTTTGAGCTGTTGCTTAAGATCACGGAGTTGACAATAAATGAGGTAGGTTTCCTCAGCAGCTGCTGGGAGTTTTTCGAGATCAGTGGGAAGACCTTCAGCAATGTCATGAAGATCCATTTTCATCTGCCCTGCTTTACTGTTGAGCTTTCTGATTCGGGTTTTCAGTGTATCGATGGTTTCGGAAACAGTTGTGGGTGTCATCGGTAGAAATGGGGGCGACAGGACACAAGAAAGATAGCCTGGGCTAAATATCACAAACTTGTGGATATGTTTGACTCAGGGCAATCCCTTTTTGCACGAGCTTTTCGCCTTCGGCGTTGAGCTTTTCTAAGGAATCAAAGCCAAATCGTTGAGCATCTCGTAGCGTTTTGGAAACCAGGATGAGGCGACCCGAGAAGATCAGCGCCCAACCAAAGCCTTCGTGACTCAAATCGACGACAACCTGAGAGAGCTGGCCGGTTTCTTGTTCAATTTGAGCGGCGATCGCCCGATAAAATCCTAGGATTCGGCTTTGGGTAATCACATCAACTTCACCTTCTACAGAGATCTCTCGGCGCTTTTTCTTGGGAATGATATAAGGCTTCAGTAGCGTCTCATCAGCCCAATTACGATAGGTGCCATAGGCATCGTTAGCGCGAATCTGCTGGACGATGGCTTTGAGAAAGGGGGAGCTGTCAATCGCTACGGCTTCCTGGACAGGGGTGGGGGTTTCAGTCGAACTCATACGGTGATTTCCTCCTCGATAGTGGTTTCAAACTCGTCTTCAAAAGTGTGGCTTTGGCCTTTGGATAGAGCTTTCCGTAGCCATGGGGGTGGACTGCCATTGAGGGTCTTTACTAGCCGCAATAGGACATCCTGAATTTCGTCATTTTCTGATTGGGCCTTAATCGGTGTAATGTTTTTCTGAATCAAGCGGGCGGCAGCACTGCCTCCAATTGCAGAAACATAAACAATGGCACAGTCTTTCAGGGCCTGGAGCTTGGGCTGTAGCTTATCTTCGTTGCCATCTTCTTTGAGGTCATCTTCAAATTTCAGAGTTTCTAGAAAGGCGTAGCCTCGATCATTGGCGTCATAGACATCAATCTGGCTAGCCGAGCCAAAATGGGCGTTAATGTGAACCGAGTCGCGGGTGGTGAATCCAATTTTCATGAGTGGTGGGCCTCCTTCAGATGGGGTCTACTGGCAAAGGGATAGTTGCGAAGGTCTCCAATTTGCCTTTGGCAATCGCAAACGAGACCAACCATCCCCTACAAATTGCCGGTTCGCCAGGCATGAACCTGGGCGTGAGCCGTGTTCTCATCAGCTTCCAGAAAAATATTGCCGATATCGAATAGGAGCTGGATCGTCCCCTCATAGCCAATGGTGCAGCGTTGACCATTGCCGAGGCGATCCAACACGGGGAACCCAAGGCGATAAAGGGGAATGTTCAACTGTTTAGAAAGGGCTTTGGCATTAGAGTTGGCGATCAGCAGGTCCGCACCCGAAGCCAGATCGGCAAAGTCTTCTAGATCGCCAATGGTGACAGTGTCAATGGGCAGATTCTTGAGTAGTTTTGATTTTGTGGTCGTAACTGCAGCATGGACTTCAGCTCCAGTGGTGGTCAGCCACCAGGCAATGGTATGGAGTAGGTCCGGTTCTAGAGCTAGAGCCACGCGCTTGCGGCCAAAGAAAAAGTGGGTATCCAGAATAGCATCCTGCAGTTGGTGACGCTGGTGCCGGAAGGGTTCAGGGACGGGGCGATCGCTAATCTCTGAGAGGGTTTGCAGAAAGCGATCGACGTTCTCCAGTCCCGTGAGGCCATCAAAGAGTCTGTACTCGGTACCGAAACGCTGTTGTAAAATTTCAGCAGCTAGTTTCATGCTTTGACCGATGGCTAGGGTAAAGGCAGAGTGAGGGAGGGATTTGAGCTGAATGAGGGTTGTCCCCCCACTGGTCAACCCCGAAGAGCCTGCAGCCAAATGGCCATCTAAAGATGTCGATAGATCCGGCACCAACACAGGATTGAGGCCAAAGGCACTTACCATCGTTTTGATCGCCTGTACATCTCCTGGGGCGAGAGAGGGACCAGCCAAGATCGTCACCTGGGACGGCAGGCCGGTGGTATAGAACGGGCCATAGGCATTTTCTTGCTGTGAGCCTTCGTCCCAGTCGTGATCAGGAATATCTCGGACAAGGGACTCTACCGCCGCGGCGAAGCCATCTTGCAAGGCCCCTTTAAAGTCAGGCGTGGAAGCAAAGGCAATCGGGAGAGCTGCAATCTGGGAATTGCGCTGGCGTAACTCTCTCAAGATCCCCCGCATATCATCCCCACGAGTTTCCGTGAGTCCTGTCGTACACAGCCCCACGATCTCAGGCTTTGATTTTTCTACGAGTGTCGAGAGAGCGGTTTCAATATTCTCTTCACCACCGAGGATGGTCGTCACCTCTGTCATCGCAGTCGTTGATAGAGGGATGGCCTCCCGGAAATGTCGAACGAGCATCACTTTTGCAAATGCCGTACATCCCTGGGAGCCGTGAAACAAGGGCATCATTCCCTTGACACCCAGGTAAGCAAGGGCTGCGCCCAGAGGCTGGCTTTGCTTAAGAGGATTGACTGCGACGGATTTTCGACGGGCTAAAACTTTCGTTGCAGGTGTGGGAGAGGGTAGGGGCTCCACCTCTTTGTTAGCCTTCTTGATCCGAGACGTCTTCTCCCAAGGTGCCTGCCGTCGAACCTGCGACCAAATTGGGCTATGTAGCGCTTCATCGAGTTCCTTTGCCATCTCAATCATGCCTAGATAGCCAGCATAGGGATGATGGCGTTCCTGATTAATGTCCAGGAAGGGGATTTTTGCTTTTAGGGCAGTATATTGATTGCGACCGCCGGCGATCAGCATGTCGGCATTGGTTCTTGCAATCACCTTCAGGAGTTCCTGGGCGTTCCCTTTGGGCATCATGATGCCATCTTTGCCCAATAGATCTTTGATACGGGCTTTGTCTTCTTCGGTGCTCTTTTTGGTGCTGGTAGCAACGATATTGATGCCCAGATCTTTGGCAGCGGAGATGATTGACCAGCTTTTGACACCGCCGGTATACAGGACAACCCGCTTCCCTTTTAGTCGCTGACGATAAGGGCCGAGGGCCTCGTCTAATTTGCGAGTTTCAGTCTCAATGAGTTGTTCAACCCGAGCTTGGAGATCCGCATTGCCCAGTTGAGTTGCGATCGCACGCAGCAAATGGTTCATATCTTCCACGCCGTAGATCGACGCTTCGATATAGGGGATGCCATATCGCTCCTGCATCTTGTGAGCCATATTGATCAGCGCCTTGGAGCAGATCATGACGTTGAGCTTGGCCCGATGAGCACAAGTAATCTCGTGGTAGCGGGCATCCCCTGTAATCTTGGCGAGGACACGAATGCCCAGCTTTTCGAGCAGCGGCAGCAGACCCCACATTTCCCCGGCAATGTTGTACTCACCAATCAGGTTGATGTCATAGGGGGTCGTGTATTCAGGTTCCTCAGTGCCCACGACATAATCCAGCAAGGCTTCGCCGCCCATGCGATTGCCGAGGTTTTTGCTGCCCATAAACCCTGGAGACGTGACGGGCACCACCGGAATATCGAATTTCTCACTGGCGGCTTGACACACTGCATCTAAATCGTCACCAATCAAGGCGGGGACACAGGTGAGGTAAACAAAAATTGCAGCGGGACTGTAGCGTTCTTTAACTTCACGGATGGCTTTGTAGAGTTTCTTCTCACCCCCGAAGATAATGTCGTTTTCATTCAGATCTGTGGTGAAGCCCATTTTGTATATCATCGGTCCCGACGATAGGCTACCCCGACTGCCCCAAGAATTCCCGGAACAGGCGATCGGACCGTGAACTAAATGGGCAACGTCGGTAACGGGAACAAGGGCAATACTAGCGCCATCAAAGGCACATCCACCCTGGGCAGCACCCGGTTGGGCTTGCTGCTGACAAGCTTTCTTTTTGGCCTTGCCGTCTTTCTTGTGATTGTGTTCACAACCGTGCTGGGTAAGAAGTTCGTTGATTTTACCTGTCGTCATTTTCATGGCAATGAAGGGATGAAGGGGCAGGGAGAGAGGGTAGGAGCTTGGGTCAGGATATGGGGAGAGACTCAGAATCAACAGAGGTAGGGGGTTATATCTTCGCCACAACAGTCAGCCAGATAGGTCAGTGCTCGAAAACGCAAGTTCACGATTTCGTTGTAAAGCGGGTTGAGTTTGCACAGTGCGGGGATATGCAATGTGTAACTAAAAAGGGTGATATCTCGTTCAAAGGGGCAAGCACAAGGAATGACTTGACACAGAAGTTGTGCAAAAGCACGGTCTTCGATTTCAATGTGATCAATCCAGCGTCGGAGGGGCCTCAGAATATCAAAGCTGGGGGGCTTCGGAGCGTTCGGTATCAGAGAGTTATGGTGAGTTGCGTGTACCATCAGTCGTGGCCCAATTGTGTGATTAGAGTGAAACTGTTTTTTGGTCTTCCGTTAGCTCTAGCTCTTTGCCCAGGCAACCGACCACGAAGTTACTTTCTAGAAAATGCACTGAATAGATATAGGCTCGTTGTAGGTAGGTACCGATGCCAACGATGTAGCCAATGTCCCCTTTCTTGGCCAGGTGAAAGCCAACTGCTTTGCCGGGATAGGTGCCGTCATTGCGAATTACTTTACGAACCCGAACCCGGCTGCCCATCTCATACTGAGGGGGGGAATCAATTTCGATTTCTTCACTCAGACGCATGGTCAATTCCTCCAGAGGGCTACCAGAGACGCAGGATGTGCGTCTCTGGACAATATGAACTAGCGAATCAGGTCAAAGGAGATGTCTGTCTTCGCCGGTACGATGGTCTGGCGATCGAGTTCATCTAGGATTGTGTTGATAATCCAGTTGAACAGATTGATCGCCCCTTGATAGCCCAGCGTGGGATAGCGGTGCATATGGTGACGATCAAAGATGGGATAGCCAATGCGGACTAAAGGAGTGTGGGTGTCACGCCACAGGTACTTGCCGTAGGAGTTGCCGATTAAGAGATCAACTGGCTCTGTGAATAGGAGCGATCGCAAGTGCCACAGGTCCTTCTTGCCCCACACCGTGGCCTCTTGTCCGTAGGGACTGTTGGTCAGCAGCTCACGAATTTCGGCCTCAAACTCTTCATTAGAGTTAGTGACCACAATGTGAACTGGCTCAGCCCCTGTTTCCAGCAAGAACTGGGTAAGGTTGAATACATGGTCAGGGTCGCCGTACAGGGCAATCCGCTTGCCATGAATCCAAGCTTGAGAATCCGTGAGGGCATCCACCGCACGTCCCCGCTCCTGCTGGAGTTCTTGCGGAATCGGCTTGCCGGTGATGGCAGAGAGATTCATCAAAAACTCATCCGTTCCTTTGATGCCAAAAGGTCGGAAGTTGTAAGTCTTCTGCTCCCAGTCTTTGGCAATCAACTCCTGAGTTTTAGGTGTTGTATACGTCTGAAAGAAGAAGGTACCTTCCGCATTGATAGAATCAGCTGTCTCTTCTAGGGTGGTGAGTCCGTTGTACATCTTGAATTCGCCCGTATTGGGAGAGTCAAAGGTATCGGAGTTGTCGGACAGGATGGTGTAATCAATGCCAAACAAACCCAGAATCCGCTTTAGCTCACGAATGTTGCCGACATAGGGATCGAACCCCAGGTTGAAGTTGAACTTGCCGTTGGTAGTTTCTGCCTTTTTATCCTTAGTGAGGGTTTTGAGAATCGCCTTCAGCATGTTGTCATATCCGGTAATATGGGAACCGACAAAACTGGGGGTGTGTGCCCAAGGTACTGGCAGTTCCTGCGGAATGTGGCCTTCGTTCTTGGCCGTGGCCACAAATCCACCCAGGTCATCCCCAATGACTTCCGCCATACAGGTTGTGCACAGGGCAATCATCTTCGGCTTATAGAGGGTATAGGCGTTTTCCAGACCCTGTTTCATGTTATTTAGACCACCAAAGACCGCCGCATCCTCGGTCATGGAGGAAGAAACTGCTTGGAATGGCTCTTTGTAGTTGCGTGTTAAGTGTGTGCGGAAGTAAGCGACGCAACCTTGGGATCCGTGACTGTAGGGCAAAGTCCCTTCAAAACCAGAGGCCACAAATAGAGAGCCTAGCGGCTGACAGGCCTTAGCTGGATTGACGGTCAGGGCTTCGCGGGCAAAGTTTTTTTCCCGATAGTCCCAAGACTTCGTCCATTCAGCGACTTCAGCAACCTTGTTGGAACTATGGGCTCCTTCAAACTGACGCTTGTAGGCAAACAGGTCTTGGTATTCGTCGTTTTGGAACAGATCAAAGTGATCCTGAATTTTGCCCGGTTCAGGGGCGGGAATGTTTTGGGTATTGTCAACGGTATCAGTCATGATGCTCTCCTTATTAGGGACGTGCTTAATCAGGGGAGAAAACGGAAGTGGAGGGGGGAAGTGGGATACACTCCCACTTCTGGTCACGCCCTACTCATTCCAAGGGGCATTGATCAACCCCCAGGTGGGATTGTTAATCGCTAAGTCCATATCACGGGCAAACACTTCAAACCCTTCATAGCCGTGGTAAGGACCGGAATAATCCCAGGAGTGCATTTGGCGGAAGGGTAGCGCCATTTTCTGGAAGACGTACTTCTCTTTGATGCCAGCGGCAATCAGGTCGGGGTTGAGTTGCTTGGCAAACTCTTCGAATTCGTAGCCGCTCACATCGTCGTAGATGACGGTGCCTTCTTTGACATAATCAGCGGTGCGCTTGTAGTCATCTCCGTGGCCAAACTCATAGCCAGTGCCAATCACCTTCATCCCCAGATCTTCAAAGGCGGGGATGACGTGGCGAGGTCGCAAGCCGCCCACCATCATCATCACGGTTTTACCTTCTAGGCGAGGACGATATTTGGCGATGATTTCGTCCATCCGAGCCTGGTTCTCCGCAATCACCTGTTCGGCGCCTGCCTGGATGGTTTCATCAAACTGCGCCGCGATCTTGCGCAAGGACTTGGCAATTTGGGTAGGACCAAAGAAGTTATATTCCAACCAGCCAATGCCGTACTTCTCTTCCATAAACCGGCAGATGTAGTTCATGGACCGATAGCAGTGGATAAGGTTAAGCTTGGCGAGGGGCGTCATCACCACTTCATTAAAGGTGCCATCCCCAGAGAACTGAGCAATCACCCGCAGACCCATATCTTCCAGGAGTTTGCGGCTGGGCCAGGCGTCACCTCCGATGTTGTAGTCACCAATGATATTGACATCGTAGGGACTGGGCTCAAATCCGTCGGGAAGTTCACGGTACTCATCGGCTTTGGGCAGCACCCAATCTCGAACCGTGTCGTTGGCAATATGGTGACCCAGGGATTGAGACACGCCTCGAAATCCTTCACACCGCACCGGCACAACGGGTTTTCCGTATTCTTTGTTCTTTGTCCTGGCAACAGCTTCAATGTCGTCACCAATCAGACCCACAGGGCATTCAGATTCAATGGTGGTGCCCTTGCTGAGAGGGAAAAGAATTTCAAGCTCATCGATCAGCTTGGCCAGCTTTTTGTCGCCACCAAAGACAATATCCCGTTCCTGAAAGTCAGAGGTAAATTGCATGGTACCGAAGGTGTCAACCCCGGTGGTGCCGATGTAATAGTTGCGGCGACCGGACCAGGAGTAGTAACCGCAGCCCACTGGACCGTGGCTAATGTGAATCATGTCCTTCACCGGACCCCAAACCACCCCTTTCGCGCCTGCATAGGCACAGCCACGGGTTGTCATGACGCCAGGAACAGACTTTTTGTTGGATTTGACGCCGCAGTCGGACGCGCCTTCCTCCGCAACATTGAGATGCTTCGAACGTCTCTTTTGGGCTTTTTCGGGATACGCGTCCAGGACTTCCTGAACCAGTGCTTTTCTATCTTCTACAGTAGTCATGGTGCCCTCACTTTCGGCTTTAGGAGTAGTGTTTTGAGAAGGAGGAGGGGAATGTCTGACTCGATGCGAGAGATGCCCCGAATGCTAACTCGCAAGTGATTTGGGCCTGTGTCGCTCGAGTTCAGACAGTTAGGGATTACACGTTGGTCAGAACCTTGCCAGCAGCTTGGTCAGCGGCAACGGCCTTTTCGTACTCCTCATCCCCACCGAGGAGGCCGAACTCAACCAGGAGTTCTTCCAGCTCGTCCATAGAAATTGGGGTGGGGATGACGAGATTCCTGTTCTCTTCAATCTTGCGAGCCAGGGTGCGATATTCCTCAGCTTGCTTACTATCCGGGGCATACTCAATCACCGTCATCCGACGAAGTTCAGCATGTTGGACGATGTTATCGCGAGGCACAAAGTGGATCATTTGGGTGCCGAGCTTCTCTGCGAGGGCTTCGATGAGCTCCACTTCCTGATCCACGTTACGGCTGTTACAGATCAGCCCACCAAGACGGACTCCACCAGAGTGGGCATACTTGAGAATGCCTCGGGCAATGTTGTTGGCCGCGTACATGGCCATCATTTCACCGGACACGACGATGTAAATTTCCTGGGCTTTCCCTTCCCGAATGGGCATGGCAAACCCACCGCATACAACGTCACCTAAGACATCGTAGGAGACAAAGTCGAGATCTTCGTAAGCGCCTTCTTCTTCCAGGAAGTTGATGGCGGTGATGATGCCCCGACCGGCACAGCCGACACCGGGTTCAGGACCACCGGACTCAACGCATTTAACGCCTTTGTAGCCCGTGAGCAGCACTTCCTCAATTTCTAGATCTTCAACGGCACCCCGCTCGGCTGCTAGGTGCAGAATCGTGGTTTGGGCTTTGCTGTGGAGCATCAGACGAGTGGAGTCGGCTTTTGGATCACAGCCAACAATCATGATTCGCTGGGTATCAGCTAAACCAGCAATGGTGTTTTGGGAAGTCGTGGACTTACCAATGCCACCTTTTCCGTAAAATGCAATCTGTCTCATGGTGTGATTTCTCCAAATCAGTAGGGATAATCAAGATGGGTCTTGAGAAACCAAAACTCTGGTGTTTGAGCAGAATTCTGGAAAGGCTTAGGAGCTTCGGGTTCAGGCTGGGGGCGATCGCCCAAAATGAATGCAGGGGTTGGGGGAGGGCATTAGAAACAACGTTCCCTTTCCCCTTCAGTGGTGAGTACACCCCTGAGAGGGGGTTAACAACGGACTAAACCGTGACTTCTTCAACGATGAGGGTAGGGAGCACCTGCTCCCGCAACTTGGCTTCAATGGCATATTTAACGGTCGAGGTGCTGCTGGCGCAGTCGCCGCAGGCTCCTTTGAGGGATACCTGAACGCGATCGCCATCAACATCAAATAGCTCGACATCGCCACCATCTGCCACCAAAATGGGGCGGATTTCTTCATCCAGTACTTGTTGAATGCGATTGATTTTTTGGATAGGGGTCAGGGGGGCTGCGTTAGCCATCTCAGCGGCCACCCGCTCGGGAACAGCCGCCCGCTCACGTTGAACCTCCAGCAGCGTATCTTCGATGCTGGCTAGACAGGAACCGCAACCGCCTCCAGCTTTGACGTAGTTTGTCACCTGTTCGACGGTGGTGAGGTCGTTTTCAATAATCACCCGCCGAATTTTAGGTTCGGTAATGCCGTAGCATTCGCAAACAAGGTGACCTTCATCGTCATCATGTTGCTCGACTTCGATCCCCCGATACTTGAAGATGGCCGCTTCTAGGGCTTCTTGCCCCATGACGGAACAATGCATCTTCGCCTCTGGCAACCCACCCAGATACTGGGCTATATCTTGGTTCGTAATATTGAGGGCTTGATCGAGGGTTTTGCCCTTAATGATTTCGGTGAGAGCAGAAGAGGATGCGATCGCACTCGTGCAGCCAAAGGTTTGAAACTGGGCATCCAAGATCGTGTCGACAGACTCTTGAATCTTTAGATGTAGCCGCAGCGCATCACCACAGGCAATACTGCCCACTTCACCGTAGACTACAGCGATATCAGGCTCGTTAGGGTCTACGATCGCCCCTTGGTTGACGGGGTTATAGAACAGATCGAGTACTTTTTCAGAATAGTCCCACATGGTTCTTTTGGGGGGTAGAGGGTGGACAGGAGAGTTTTGAGCGATGGTGAATGTTTTGATTGAGTAAGGTGTGAGGAGTGAGCTAAATTCAAACCTCGTCTTTCCTAAGCGCTATAGGCAAGGTCGCGACCTTGCAACCAGTCGGACTCGTCATGGTTGAATGGCGATATTGCTCGGAGTTTTTCGACAATACCGGGCATAACGGCTAGGACCTGCTGGATTTCCGCTTCCGTGGTAAACCGTGACAAGCTAAAGCGAATCGACCCATGCAAAATGGTGTAGGGCAATCCCATCGCTGTAAGCACATGGGATGGATCGAGGGAGCCTGAGGTGCAGGCTGATCCTGACGAAGCGCAAATCTCTTGCTGATTGAGCATAAACAAGATGGCTTCCCCTTCGATGTACTTAAACCCAATGTTGGTGGTGTTGGGGAGTCGGGTCGTACCGCCGCCATTGACTTCGCAGTCTGGAATTCGCTCCAGTAGTTGCCTCTCTAACCAGTCCCGGAGCTGACGCTCCTGATCGATATTCGCCAGATGCTGATGGGCTAAATCAGCCGCTTTCCCCAAACCGATAATGCTGGGGACGTTGTGCGTGCCTGCCCGTCGTCCTCGCTCCTGGTGACCGCCGAGTAGGAAGGGGCGAAACCGGAACCCTCGACGCACATAGAGGGCACCTACGCCTTTAGGCGCGTGAAGCTTATGGCCAGAAAGGGTGAGCATATCAATGGTGCTGTTTTGCAAATGGATGGGAACTTTGCCAACGGCTTGGACGGCGTCCACATGGAACGTGGCGCCATACTCTTTGGCGATCGCCCCAATCTGCTCCACCGGGAAAATTACGCCAGTTTCGTTATTGGCATACATCGTGGTGACTAAGGCTGTGCCCCCGGTCATGGCCGCCTCGACTTCCATTAGATCTAGCTGGCCGCGTCGATCAACCGACAGATAAGTTACGGTATACCCCTTCTTCTCTAGGTGCTTACACACATTGAGAATGGCCGGGTGCTCCACCGCTGTGGTGACAATATGGCGCTTCTCCGGCTGGGCTGCCAGGGCGGCATGAATCGCCGTGTTATTGCCCTCACTCCCGCAGCTATTGAAGATAATTTCGGTATCTTCCACCCCGAAGAGATCGGCGACTTGGACTCTGGCATCTTGGATCGCTGCCCCGACTTGTCCCCCAAAGCTGTGCATTGAAGAAGGATTGCCGTAGAGGTCACTTAAGTAGGGCAGCATCGCCTCCAAAACGTCGGGGTCAACCCGAGTGGTTGCATTGTTGTCTAGATAAATGACCATCACATTAACTCCATTGACGGTGTGAATAGGGGCGATATGGGAAACGAGTGACAGCCAGGCTATGGAACCAAGGGCGGGGTCGTACCCGTTTGGGACTGGGTCTGTAAATTCTTTAAAGATTGAGAGTAGGCATGGGACCAGCGTTGCCAGTAGCCCTGTTGCTGCGAAGCCTGGAGACGTGCAATCCGATTGTTATAAGTTTCAAACCAGGCACTCCAGTAGTCGGTGGCCGTTTCGAGTTGGGTCCCGAGCGAAACAGCCTGTAGGTCAGTTAGGAGGACGCAAGCCCCAAGGGTCGGACAGGCAGCCCGACATTGGGCCACGCTGTAAGCGCCTTGGCAATCATTGCAGCGATCGGCGTTAATCCTAAAGGTGGTTCCATCGGTTTCAATGGCACCTGTTGGACAGGTCTGGAGACAACGATGGCAACTAATGCATTGATCGGTGATGACATAAGTCATGGCTCGATTCCTCCATGTAAGAGAAGACAGGAGTCCTACGTTACGTAGGACCCATGACATCTACGCTGGACTCGGGGCTAAAATATGCTCGTCGTAAAACTGTCGGGCAACGGTTTCGATGACGTCATAGGCCTCGACCACTACCAGTCCAGCTTTTTGTAGTTCTTTCTGCGGACAAGGTCCCACTTTCGAGGCCAACACAGCTTTGCAATCTGAAACCGTGTCGATGATGCCAGTGAGCGTGGCTTCTTCGCCATAGCCGCCCTGGCAGTAGTCCGCCACCTTCCGATGACCCACAAACTTTGCCTCGTTGGCATCCACTTCGTAAATCATGAACTCCTTGGCATGGCCGAAGTGCTGGTTAATTAGGCCCCCACCTTTGGTGGCAACGGCCACTAAAACCTTTGGAGAATCAGCAACCTTTACACTCGCCGCTGCCTGTTTTTTCGCTGCAACAGCCGCTTTATTGGCTTCAATATCCTGATGGGCCGCCTGACGGGCTTCTAGGTTGTAAGCCTCGGGCATTTCCATGAACTTCTCTTTGGTGAATTCCTGACTGCGGTCTTCACCGAGCAGACCCACGGCATCGGCACGACACTGGCGGCAGTGGCGCATCATTTTCATGTTGCCAGAACACTTATCTTGAACAGCCTTCAGTTCTTTGGGCTTCGGTCCCCGTTGGCCATTTAAGCCGAAATAGGTGCCATGCTCTGGGGCTGAAATCAGCGGCATGATGTTATGGAGAAAAGCACCGCGAGCACGAATGGCTTGATTCACTTCCGGCATATGCTCATCATTGATGCCGGGAATGAGCACCGAGTTGACCTTGCACAGAATGTCTGCTTCTTGGAGAGCCTGCAAACCTTCCATCTGGCGTTCATGCAGGATTTTGACTCCTTCAATCCCTCGATAGCGTTTGCGTCGATAGTGTACCCAGGGATAGATTTTCTCACCCACAGTGGGGTCCACCATATTAATGGTGATGGTGACGTGATCCACATTCAACTGTTTGATCCGATCCACATAATCGGGCAGCATCAGACCATTCGTGGAGAGACAAAGCTTGATATCCGGTGCTTTGTCAGCAATCAGTTCAAAGGTTCGGAAGGTTTTCTCGGGATTAGCCAGGGGGTCGCCGGGACCGGCAATACCCAGGACTGTCATTTGGGGAATTTTTCCGGCGACAACCAATACTTTGTGGGCGGCTTCTTCGGGGGTGAGTAACTCACTCACCACCCCAGGGCGGCTTTCATTGGCACAGTCATATTTGCGGTTGCAGTAATTACATTGGATGTTGCAGGCTGGAGCCACGGCAACATGCATACGGGCATAGTGATGGTGGGCTTCTTCGCTGTAGCAGGGATGCTTTTCAATACGAGCTTTTAGAGTTTCGCTCATGCTAGTTGAAGCATCGTTTTTGCTACTACAGCCGCAGCCACCGCCAGACGTCTTGACCGTTGTTTGGGTTTTGGTCAAGGTAATGTCCAGCTCGGGCGTCGTTGTTGGCGCAGGGGCAAGGGCAGTAGATGGCGGTGGCGTCATTGTTTTACGGATGTAAAGGACAAAGTCGTCGAGGAAAAATAACGGTGTTGGATTGACGGCATCAGGTCCGTAAACACGGATGAGTTGTTCTACTAGGGCTGCCAAAGCCGGAGAACCAAGTTAGATACCTGACAATCCAACGTCCGTTTTTTCAAAGTGTGGTGCATTCTCCGAAGCATCCAATCCTTCTCATCACCAATAGATTTCCGAGAGGCAAAAGCAGTTGGTCTGTTGGCTTTCCCTTAGTAAAGCCACAGATAGAGCCTCAAGAAGGGGTATTACGCCTGAAATCGATTGAGCGAGTAATTTATTGGCTGCTCGGTGTTGAATGAGTTATATCAATGGCTCTAGCAGTGTTGAGAAGAGCCGCCCTGATAGGTTTTATTGGATGATTAACGCTGTACTCAAATACTACAACCCTTGGCATTCAAGCAATTAATTTTTTTCCTTGATCAGGGTACAGGTATTTCCTGGTCAATCACCTAGCTTTTTGTAGTCTTTACTCTGTAATTTCTGCACTCAGCCTAATGCTTGTACTGGTCAGCAATAAGCACTCTTTTTAAGCTCGACTCAGGGACTATTATTTAAGTACTCAAGTTCTCCTTTTTTGCTAGATTCGATACCAATAAGAGTGCCGATATTAAGGGCTGAAAATATATCTGTATCCTTTGTGTCAAAAACGCCTATTTATTAGTATCAGATATGACAGTCCTATATTAAGTGATCTGAAGAGAACCCTAAGTTAGAGACTGTGGATCAACGTTGAATGGAAAATATTAGGAGAGTTTTCAATCAGAATGAGAGTAATCTATAATCCTAAGCTTTGTATATATAAAGCTGTACTTCGACTGATCGCCAACATCATAATGGGTAAGCCCACTTTGATATCTATCAAGCGTTAACTCAGTATTAGTACATCAACTAAGATTGTTAAGGAAGACTCAACTAATTAAATGTAATTTTGCAAGATCTGCTACATTTTTAATTCATGACTTATGTATAAAACATTCACAAAATAAACTTTGAGTACATAGAAAACTGCTTTAAGACCAGGTCAATTAAAAAGGCATTAATCTTATCAATAAAGGCTTTGAACTGAGTACAAAAAAACTTGTGCCCTAGGTTTAAAATACCTGCCCCTTAACGCTAAAACACCCGTCCCTTGTCCCCCAATAATTTTGAAATGCTTGGTACATCAATGTTGTAACCGTTGAGTATAAGGTTAATAGTTCTAGTAATTCTGGATTGGGCCTTCGCGATCGCAATTCAGAAACCACAATTGCTATAAGCAGAGAAAGACATTCCCCTCTGTGCCATGTCCCCCTCCCTGTCCCGCATCTCTATCCAGCCTCTCTTGCTGTGGGCAGGAGAACTTCAGTGCTCGATCTTAGAGGACTTCGCCATTATCTTTAAGCGTGATCCAGCCGCTCGCAACTGGCTGGAGGTCCTGTGCTGTTATCCGGGGCTGCACGCCCTTGCCGCTCATCGGCTGGCCCATACGCTCCACCGTCGAGGGGTCTCTTTTTTACCTCGCTTCATTTCTCATCTCGCTCGCTTATTGACCGGGATTGAAATCCATCCTGGTGCCCAACTCGGTAAGGGCGTTTTTATTGATCACGGCATGGGGGTTGTCATTGGTGAAACCGCCATTGTTGGTGACTACACTCTTATTTATCAAGGTGTCACCTTAGGTGGCACTGGCAAGGAAACAGGCAAGCGCCACCCCACTGTAGGCAGCCGGGTGGTGGTGGGTACTGGAGCCAAGGTCCTCGGTGATATTCAAATTGGCAACCACGCCCGCATTGGAGCGAACTCTGTTGTCTTAAAAGATGTGCCGCCAGACTGCACGGCAGTTGGCATTCCCAGCCGGAATGTCTGCAAATATAACACCGCCATTCCACCTCTAGAGCATAATCGGCTCCCTGATGTAGAGGCATCGACGTTGCGGTTGCTCTTGGATCGCATCGAAACCTTAGAGAGCCAGATGCAAAATCTTACCCGCCCATCCCTTTCACCCCTGGAGTCCCATCCCCATGAATAAGTCTACGTCTACTGTCCCAGAATGGGGACATATTGTCTCTGTGCATCAAGGTGATCGCTGGTCGGTCAAGCATCGTTTGCAAGAACTTAAGATTCCTTGTGCCTGCCCCTCTGATGGAACCCTTCGCGTCAAGGTTCACCACCCCTTGGCATTGGTGTTGGTACATAGTGTTGTTCGACGATTCACACTATCCCGACAAGTAGGCGTAGATTGGCTTGAACGTTGTTGGGGAACTAAGGTTGCCTGCCCAAACCATTAGGTTTGAATTTTGAATTCCACCATGCATCAGTCATGACTCGTAACTAGATCACCTCATCGGAGTACTTTATATGACCTCTCAACTCGATCAAAATCTTGTCCGGGCCTTTGGTGAAGTGGGGGACAACCCCGTGGGCCTTGAATCAGATGTGACTATTGTTATCTGTGAAGGACTTAATCTTGTCTATGCCAGCTTTCAAGCCCTTTATCTCCAGTATCAGAAACATCATTTTGTGGTTGAAGGGGCAGAATTCTATTCAATCCATGAATTCTTTCAAGAAAGCTATGGGGCAACCCAAGAACATGGCCACGATGTTGCTGAACGCCTCAATGGTTTGGGCGGTGTCCCCGTTGGCAATTTTACCTCCCTCGCCGAACATTGCTGCTTTCCCCCAGAGACGGATGGAATTTATACCTGCCGTCAGATGCTAGAAAACGATTTAACTGCAGAACAAATGATTATTGCGCTACTCCGGCGTCTTGCCACCCAGGCTGAAAGTGTGGGAGATCGCGCCACCCGCTACCTCTACGATGAGATTTTACTGAAAACAGAAGATCGAGCCTTTCACTTGGCTCACTTCCTTGCTCAAGATAGCCTCACGGGTGTCTTGTCGACGTGAATTGAACCCAAAGCTTACCCAGCCCGAATCCAACTTCCTTGTTAACAGAGGAGAGAGCAACCTCTGCTCCTTCATATCCATGGAGTACCTAACTTTGGACAATCAACTCATGTGGGAGACCTTGCTCATACAACTTTTAAGATTTTGGGTGATCTGTTGTGCCTTGGGCTGTTATCTCTTGCTTGAGGATCAAGAAAATGAGGGAGAGTGCACAACTCTCTGCTGGTATCAAACTTTTAATGCCATCCGATGTCGGCAATGTACAGCTGGGACACGGTGCCACCTCTGACACCTATGCACGCACACCCAGCCCCACATCTATTCCCTTACGACTAGTCCTACCTGCCTTTTGGAGGTTGTAATGACGACTCCGCCCCAGATTTACATTAATGACACCACCCTACGAGATGGTGAACAGGCTGCAGGAATTGCTTTCAATGTAGAAGAAAAAATTGAGATCGCAACCTTCCTCGACCGCATCGGGGTTCATGAACTAGAGGTCGGTATTCCTGCCATGGGCGGGGACGAAGCGGCTGCAATTCGTGAGATCGTTAACCTCGACCTCAATGCCCATCTGCTGGGATGGAACCGCGCCGTCCTTTCAGATATTCAAGCTTCTATTCAATGTGGCCTGAAGCGAATTCACATTTCCATTCCCGTTTCTGACATCCAAATTCAAGTTAAGTTTCAAGGCAACTGGACCCGCGCTCTGGATCAACTGAGAGAGGCTATCACCTTTGCTCGCGATCATGGCCTAGCCGTGAGCGTTGGCGGTGAAGATAGCTCCCGTGCTAACGAGCACTTCTTGATAGACGTTGCTCAATCTGCCGCAGAATGGGGTGCGTTCCGCTTCCGTTTTTGTGACACCGTGGGCATTCTTGATCCATTTACCACCCATCAAAAAGTACAGGCCCTGGTTGCTGCCCTCCCGATTCCTGTAGAAATGCACACCCATAACGACCTAGGCATGGCAACTGCCAATGCCCTTGCGGGTGTCCGAGCTGGAGCCATCTCCATTAACACCACTGTCAACGGTTTAGGAGAACGGGCAGGTAATGCGGCGATAGAAGAAGTGGTTATGGCTCTGAAGCAAACCTATGGCCTCAAAACCGGCATCCAAACCCAACATTTTTTATCACTATCCCGCTTGATCGCGAAAACAATAAACTGTCCAGTGCCACCCTGGAAAGCAATCGTTGGCGATAATACTTTTGCCCATGAATCGGGTATTCACGCTCACGGCGTGCTAGAGAATCCACAGACTTACGAACCTTTTGCCCCCCAAGACGTGGGGTGGCATCGCCGTTTAGTAGTTGGTAAGCACTCGGGTCGTCACCTCCTCAATCAAATCCTCCAGCACCACGGTATCAGCCTCCCCCCAACCCAAAGTCAATCCGTACTGGATGCAGTCCGTGATTATGCCACCCAGGTGAAAAGGGGCCTCACGGCCGATGAACTCCTCAACCTTGTCCCCCCTGGGATGAGTGGCCCCTCTTTTCCTTAGCCTTTCACTTTAATCTTGTCTTCTTCCCTCAATCATCTCTCTCAGGATCGCCCTATGAAAGTCATGCTCCACACCAACCGCACTGGCCAACTCATGGTCTACGTCGCCAAAAAAGATCTCGAAGCACCCGTTGTCAAACAAGCTCAGGCAAAAAACGCTCATATTTTTACTCTATCTAATGGTTGGGAGTTATTGGTGACAGGGCTCAGTGATCCCATTCAAACCCCCCAAACCGTCCGAGCGACCCGTTTGAACTAAGTCCATTACCGCCTGTTTGATGGGCAGAGGAGAACACCCATGTCAACCACTCCACCTTGGATTTTTAATTTAGAAGGCACTTTTCTGGGGTTCTTTGGTAACGATCCAGATCAACCCAAATCACTCCTGCTTGAGGTAGAGGAAGAAGAAATTCCCATCAAGCTCCCTAAACCTCTGCGGGCGTCCCTACGACAACGTCTCAAGCTGGGCGATCGCATCTGTTGTATTGGTCGCAGCCAAATCCATGGAGAGGCGGGTGTGATTAAGCTACAAGCTTATACTCTCTTTTCTCTCCCACCTCACTCAGGGGGCAGATCAGGCCCGTGCCCTCCCTCACCTCCCGCTGTGTCCCACATTGGGCTAACACATAACCCTAAATTGGAGTGTCCGTTGGATCAACCACAGCGTAAGCGGGCCAAAATCTTGGTTTGCAAAAAGTCTGGCTGCCAAAAGCAAGGTGGGTATCAACTCATGGCAGCCCTGGAAGGGCTCCTTCAAGCGCATCAGCTCCAGGATCAAGTTGAGATCCAATACTCAGGCTGTCAAAAGCGTTGCTCAAAAGCTCCCAGTCTGACGGTTATGCCGGGCAAGCATCGTTACGAACGGCTCACCCCAGAGCGCTTAATGACCATCATCCAAACACATTTTTGTGTTTCAGAGCCTCATTCTCTATCCCACCATGTTGACTAATCCGACTGCTAACACCGTTCAATCCCCTCGGGCGGGTCGCTCCATCGACGCTGCGAACGCTATAGGCCCGCATTTTTATTATTTTGCCTATGGATCCTGTATGTGCCCGGTGGATCTCAAGCGCTCTCTAGGGGAGAAGACCCATCCCTACGTTGTTGGTCCTGCAAAATTGCAGGGATATCGCTTGGGCTTTCACTACTATTCTGCCCACCGCCAATGTGGTGCCCTCGATCTCTTGCCCGAGCAAGGCAGTGTCGTCCACGGCGTACTCTATCGATTGCCCTGGCGACTCAGCGATCGCTTGGATCAACGGGAAGGGGTTGAGCAGGGTGGCTATCGTCATGAACAGGTAACTGTCCAAAGGAATAACCAGACCTATCACCCAGTTCGGACCTATCTCGCTGTGCAAAAAACTACAGCTGAAGTTCCCCCGAATGATTGGTACTTCAATGTAGTCATGCGAGGTGCCACTACCTGTAAGTTGCCAGAGCAATACTGCTGGCAACTATTTCAACATATGCATAGCCTCCAATTGGCCTATGTCTAAGCCCATCACGCTCACTGCATCGGGAGGTCTAGTCACGATGGAACGTAACAGTAAACACCCCCCCACTTCGCTGATGGGGAGTGAGATCGCCATCCCGGTCGGAGACAATATTCCCCAGCTCAAAAAGGCCATAGAAGATTTAAAGTCTGATGCTGTTCCATCCTATGCAGTCCCTGTTGATCGGATCATTCCACTCCAACTACCGGAAAATATGAAGCAGCCAAGGCTGTATTTCGATCCTCGAAAAATGGAATTGCTCCAAGACTCTATCCATAAATATGGGGTGCTTGAACCTATTCTGTTGAGACCCAGTCAAGGTAGTTTTTTTGAGGTCGTTAGCGGTGAACGACGATGGCGATGTTGTCAGACCCTCGCGCTCAAGACTATTCCTGGCATTGTGCGCGACATGTCCGACACAGTAGCGTTAGAAGCAGCCATTATTGCCCATCTCCTCAGCGAAGATATTTCGCTGATTGAACAAACCGAAAGTATCCTGGGCCTCCTCGCTTTAAGACTTTGTCTATCGTTTGAGGATCTGAAGGTATCACTGTATAAAGTCAAGAATTCACAAGCTCGGGGGGCTGTAAATCCGGGTGTGTTTAGCGATCAACAGTATAAAGTCATTCAAGAGATATTGGGCGAGTTTGGACTCAAACTATCGAGTTTTGTTTCCAATCGTCTGCCATTACTTAAGTTAGCTCCCAGCATCTTAGCCTCAGTTCGAGCCGGTGAACTCTCACCCACCAATGCTATATTAATCAACCGCCAGCCCCCTGAATATCATGATTCTTTAATCTCTCAGGCTCAGGGAAAGACGAAAAGTGAGGTCAGGGCACTGATCAGGGCCATAGGGTATTCAGCGCCACCATCCATCGCCAAAAACTGTATATCTGAGCAGATATTCGAACGAATCAAGTCGTTTCACAAGAAAAAACCATTGTTCGATCAGCCGGAAATTATCGATCGTCTGATGAAAATAGATTTGTTGCTAGGGGAGATCGAAGCGCTTGCTCAGCAAATAAAGCAACATTGACGCCACAGACTATCCAGATTCAACCACCATTGCCCGCTAATTCAAGTTTGTAAGCATCCTGTTTGTGTGCCAACAGCCTTGTTCCAAGATGTCTCCATCCATCTGTAATCGTTGTTCTTCGGTAAGCCCTTGATGAACCAAACTACTACTCAACCCCGCTTAAATGCAAAACGACCCATGCAGGTAGATTCGATTTTCCCGCGGGCCGATGACATTCCAGAGGCCTTTCATTTGCAAGCCCCTATCCACCAACGTGAGTACCTCATCAACGGAGAGCTTCGCCATTGGCAAGGCGAGATGGAAACGGTACTATCTCCCATTCACCTTGAAACGGAGGAAGGGTTAGTCCCTGCAACGGTGGGTTATTTCCCTTTGCACACGGAGGCAGAATCTCTGGCCGCGCTTGACGCAGCTGTTGCAGCCTATGACCGGGGTCGAGGAGTATGGCCCACCTCGTCTGTGGCTCAGCGCATCGAACATATGCAAGACTTTGCTTATCGCATGAAGGAGCAACGGGAGCTAGTCGTAAAGCTCCTGATGTGGGAAATTGGTAAGTCCTATAAAGACTCCCAAAAGGAGTTTGACCGCACCGTTATCTATATTGAAGACACCATTGATGCCCTAAAGAACTTGGATCGAGTATCGTCTCGGTTTGAAATCACTGAAGGCGTGATTGGTCAAATTCGGCGGGCACCGCTAGGCGTCGTTCTATGTATGGGGCCCTCCAACTATCCCCTCAATGAAACCTTTACGCTGTTGATTCCAGCTCTGATCATGGGCAATACGGTAGTGATGAAACTGCCCCGTCCAGGTGTATTGCTCTGCACCCCGCTGCTTGAAGCCTTTCAGAAAGCCTTTCCCCCTGGCGTTGTGAATACCGTCTATGGGAGTGGTCGGGTGGTCACTCCACCAATGATGGCCTCGGGCAAGATCAGCGCCTTTGCGTTTATTGGGTCAAGTCGGGCTGCCAACGATTTGAAAAAGCGACATCCTAAGCTAAATCGTCTCCGCACCATTTATGGATTGGAGGCCAAAAATCCAGCCATCATCCTACCCAATGCTGATCTTGATCTGACGGTGCAAGAATGTGTGCTAGGGACGCTTTCCTTTAATGGGCAACGATGTACGGCTTTAAAGATTTTGTTTGTACATCGTCAGATTGTGGATGCTTTTCTGGAAAAATTTGTGGCTGCGATCGCAACCCTCACGGTCGGTATGCCCTGGGATGAAGGCGTGATGATTACCCCCTTACCCGAGGTAGAGAGGACTCGGTATTTCACCGCACTGGTCGAGGATGCCATCCACCATGGTGCCTCAGTGATCAACCCCAATGGCGGCACCGTTAGGGCCTCTATCTTTTATCCAGCCGTGGTGTTTCCTGTAACCCCAGTCATGCGACTTTACATGGAAGAACAGTTTGGTCCAGTCATCCCTGTGGTTCCCTACGACAACATTGAGACGCCGATTGATTACATTGTGAACTCCGACTATGGCCAGCAGGTCAGCATCTTTGGTCAAGATACCGATGCGATTACCAATCTGATTGACCCCCTCGTCAGCCAGGTCTGCCGGGTCAACTTGAACAGTCAATGTCAGCGCGGTCCAGATACCTTCCCGTTTACGGGGCGTAAAGATTCAGCCGTGGGCACCCTGTCGGTTTCAGACGCTTTGCGATCGTTTTCCATTCGCACCCTCGTTGCAGCCAAAGATAAGCCATTGAACAAGGCCATCATCACAGAGATTGTCCGAGAACGGAAATCGAATTTCTTATCCACAGACTTCATCTTGTAAGGGTTCGGTCCTGAACAGTCAGGCACGTAAAGTCGTCATTGGACTAGACGGTTCAACCATGGCAACGACATTGCCCCAAACATTCGCAGGAAAGCCAATATGCAAATCGAGTATTATCCTATCGGTGTGGTGCACAGCCCGTTTATTACGGTGGAAGGTACGCCTATCCAACTTTCCCGCGCGAGGCAGGCTAAGGGAACGGTGGAAGTGTGGGATGAGTATATCGAAGGTCTGAGTGATTTGGAGGGGTTTTCTCATCTGGTTCTGTTGTGTCACCTCCATGCATCGAGGGACTACAACCTCAAGGTCTTACCCTTTTTGGATACAGAACTGCGGGGTGTCTTTGCAACCCGTGCTCCTATGAGACCCAATCCCATTGGCCTTTCCATTGTGAAACTGTGTGGAATTAAAGCCCATACATTGCACATTGAGGATATCGATTTCTTGGAGGGCACGCCCGTACTGGATATCAAGCCCTATGTGGGGGAGTTTGACAACCGGGCTGGAGCAAGATTTGGATGGCTAGAAGGCGCGAGGAAACAAACTGAGGTTGCCGATGCCCGGTTCAAAGCAGTCTGAGCCTTAACGCAAAATTAACGACCCCATTCAGGAGCAAAGTGATGAAAAACCAACCCTTTTCTGACGAAGTCGCCATCAGAATTGCCTTAGCCGCTAGGGCATTACCGGATGTTTCAGTTGGCGAGTTAATTGAGGCACTGCAAACCCATCTCAGCGATGACATTAACGAAGAGTCCCTAGGGACATTAACTGTCACCCAACTCAAACGATCCTTTGGCAACATTTACGATGTAGACGATGGGGACTGGGAAGGCGAAGATGCCGATAACCAAGATATTGCGGCCTTTAAAGAAGCCGTTCAGATCCTGTGGGGCGAACAGGAGGAGGCTGAACCCTACTTGCCGGTTGAACATTATCGGGATGGCGATATGCCCAATTCCGTTCGGATCGCCGTTGCATCCAACACGGCTGAGGAATTAGATGGACATTTTGGATCTTGCCAACGGTACTTAATTTATCAACTCTCTGCTGATGACCTCAAACTCATTGAGGTTCGCTCGGCCATGGGAGCAAAGCTGAGTGAGGATAAAAACCGATTTCGGGTCCAGTTAATCAAAGATTGTCCGATTCTCTATGTGGTTTCCATTGGAGGACCCGCTGCCGCCAAGGTGATTCAAGCCAATATCTATCCGATGAAGATTGAAACAGGAGGCCCTATCAGAGAAATCCTCGCAGACTTACAGCATGCGATCGCAACTTCGCCGCCCCCTTGGCTAGCCAAAATCTTAGGAGTTGGAGCCGAGCAACGGGTGAAAAATTATCAGGCCGTTAGCAGTTAGCATGCTAAGTCATGTCCGTAGACCGATAGCACTCCCTGTAAAGCACCGTGATGAATACTCAATCTAATCCAGACCGAGTTGGGGAAATCCAACAGATTACCGGCCTTAGACCCACCCATTTTGCCGATCTGATCCGAGTTGCACAGATCATTTACGATCCAACTGGCGGGATTGCCCGGAGAGCCATAACCGTGCACTGGCTAGATTTTGGAATTCCAGAAACAGTCGCTGAAAATTTGCGATCGCTGGGTAAAACATACCAGTACGAGTCTCCCCATGTTGACCTCGACCTTATTTGGGATGCATTAACCCCTGAATCCCGTAGTTGGTTTATCGCCCACAGAAGTATCCTCTGGGAAATTGAAGAGTCTTTTCCTGCTTTGGATGAAGACTAGTTCTCTCCTTCAGGTTCTCGATCAATGCTAATTTCTTGGTCTGGATCAGCATGAAATATTTAGCGTCTTTTGCAGTTGAGCCTGATCCTCAGGACTAATGCTAAATCGACCTTTTTCAATATCGCGAATCCAGCTCTGACTTTTGCCAAGACGATCAGCCAAGGCCCGTTGGCTCAGCCTTTGCGCTTGACGCGCCGCTTTCACTGCATGGCCGGAGAGTTGGCCTGACCGATTTTGGGCCGAAGTCTGCCTTTTGGAGGATCGACTCCGTTTCTTGTTCGTACGGCGACTCACCGTTTGCTGCCATATCTCCGGTAGCTCAAACCCTAGCAGGCGCGCATTTAGGAGCCGCTGCCACTTGTCCCGTGGGGCTGCATCCGTCAGACTAAAGGACTGGTTTGCATCTTCAACCCAAAATTCCAATGCCTCATCAACATCATCTGGAATATCACTCACCCTTGCCCACAGCGGTTGAATTTCTGAAGGATAGGTTTCTGAATCAAATATCGGTTTTAAGCCATAGTAATAAATATGTTCCAGACTATTTTCAAAGGACTTCAGAAGACGCTTATGGGCCCCTCGAACAGAGGTTGCCTCTTTTAATCGTTCATCGCCATAGGCAATGCGAAGCAGGGTACGGACTTTTAGCCGATGATCGCCCCCCAAGCGTAGTTTAAACAATAGCCATAAGAGCAAACGGATTGCACCTGGGTGTTGTTGCCAATGGCCCATTACTTCTGTGAGTAAGGACTGGGGCAGCGTACCATACTGGTAGAAAACGGTTTGACGACGGTAATTTTGCTTGTTGAGAAAATACTCAGCCCAACGCCCAGCTCGGACTGTAAAGCTTAAACCAATTAAATGGCGATAGCCATGAGCATCCTGTTCAAAGTAGTACTGAGTATCGAGTAGGTGCCAAATTGGATATTCCCCGATGGAAAAGGCTTGCACTTTTCCTTGGCGGGGCCAGTCCATCGCCACCAGAATTTGGCAGGTTTGAGACACCAGCTTTTTAATTAAGGTGAGCTTCTCTAATTTGGTCAAATCTTTACGCTTATCGAGTCCTAAGTACTGCTCAATATGTTGATCGTTCAATACAAAAGTATCCTGCCAAGCACAATCAACCGTCATTGCGTAGGCCGCAAAAATCAAATGAATACAGGTCGCGCGAATGTCGAAACATTTAAGCGCATCCATTGCCTGTTTCACTGGCATGGCAGCAGGGGAAGTATCTTCGGGATTTGCAGCCAGTCGAAATCGCATTTCTCCCAGACCTCGACGCACAGACCGACGATATTCAAGACACCCCTCAAGATCAGTTTGCCAGGGTAAGCGCTGCTGCATCGCTAAGATATTGCAGGCTTCCCAAATCACCATGGAAGAAGCAAAGGGGGTGGATTTGCCATTGAGAAAAATATCAGGAATTGCTGCAGGCAGCAGGGTACTTTTATAGCGTCCTTTTTTGGCTTGCAGGGGAGATAAGGCCCCTACACTACAGACTTGGACACAATGGGGTATCTCAATATCTTGGCAACCATCGCAAAGGGTTGGATCAATCCAGTAGCCGTCTGATTCAGCTTCAGGCTTGATGGCCCCAATCGGACATTGGGGGTAGCAGTTTTCGCAAACATTACAGCTATCTTTGATGGTATAAGTCATGATTTAGATGAGTCACGCAGATCATTGGGCTCACATTGCCGTATTGATGAGTCTGATTAACAGAACCTGCATCAAGAAGCTCTTCACTGAGCCCTTTTTAAGGAAAGAGATACAAACACCTAGAGTTTGTGTAGAGATAACTCACTCGACACCGAGAAGCCGGATAAAAGCTTGTACTTAATTGGAGATAAACTCAGATATCTTGCTATAAGATATATCAATCTGAGAGCTGTTTTTTTATATCGATAAATACGGTTTAATGATTTATTAACTATTTTTGTTCTGCCCTCTACTTTGGAGGAATCAGCCATTATCTCTGCATAGGTTAGGGTTTCTTGATAATAGAGGATTATTCTTTAGTTTTTTCTTCTAAATTAACTCCAAAATATTCCTGAATCATGGATAGTCTGAATATATTTAATCTGGGATAAATTTGCCAGCTATAGGAAGTAGGTTTTAATTTGCTTAGGCGTATGACATTTGCTTGATAAGCTTTTGCTGAATTGATCTTGAAATAGATATGATTTTATATTCTTCAAAGAAGCTTTTATTTTATTTCTTAATCTAATTGATTGCCTACTTTATATAGTTGATTAAAACGATTAGTTATTCTAGGATTTGTATTTACTGATACTGAATAATTTTACAGATTTAAAATAGCCTAAATACAAGGTGTATAAAACTATAAATGTCTTATCGATAGACCTGATCGATCACTACAGAACTAGTTGAGTCTATCTTTCCAAGATTATCTATCGTTAGGGTTTTTGGCATTCACCTGCTTAATTTTTTTGATCAGTATCTATTACATGTGAAGCATAATGACCCCAACAACTTGTGCCTCTTGGATCTCTGGTGCCGATGTGCCTCAATCCCTGTTGGTGGCAGCTGCCCAGTCCTGGGAAGATACCCAAACCGCATCAGCTTACATTCACCAGGCTTTAGCTGAGCCAGATGTTGAACTCGATGTGCTGGTGAGTGCTTATCGCTATTTCTTTTACAAGAATGATGATCCTAGGGCGCTAGAGATGGCAGCTTTGATTTGCGATCACATCCATAAGAATGAGCATTGGCCAGACGCATGGTCTGACCTTCAACCTATCCTTCAGGAACGGCTGGATGATCCAAATGCCCGTCTCTATCTCAGCGCCTATACTGCATCGGGACTCGTCTTGGCCCGGCTCGGTCGTCTAGAAGAGGTGCAAGTTATTGGGGAGCGAGTACTGCAAATCGAAGCCAAAGAATTTGGGGCTGAAGTGCTGTTCAGTATTCTCAATCCATCAGAGGAGGACTAACACTATGGTGAGAGTGGATTTTTACGAAAAACCCGGTTGCGCCGGAAATGCGAAACAGAAACACCTTCTAAAGAAGGCTGGGCATCAGGTAAAGGTGCATAATCTGCTGGCCGAGTCCTGGACCCAAGGCCGACTACGGCCCTTTTTTGGCGACCGCCCTGTGGCGGAATGGTTTAACCCTACGGCTCCAGCCATCACCGCTGGGGAGGTTTGCCCCAAGCAGCTCAGCGTGGAAGCCGCTCTAGCCTTGATGGTGAAACAACCCATTTTGATCTGGCGACCCCTCATGCAGGTGTGAAAACGTTGTATTTCAGGATTTGGCTTGGCAGAAGTGGACCACTGGATTGGATTGGCATCAGATAGCGATCTGACTCGGGATGTCCAGACCTGTATGAGTGATAGCAGTTACAGCTAGCCTCCTGACAAGAATGACCTTGATATTGGAGAACAAGAACGATGATGACTTTAGGTTCGACGGATGCCGAAACCTTGGCCATAGAATTTTTAATGTCAGACTTAGATATCCCAGCCGTAGACCAAGATTTCTTCGCTGTACTGGCCACCCGAGAATCAGGCAGTACCTGGTATACCGTAGAAATTGGTGTTCCGGAGTTACCGGACAAATGGGTGCTGCAGGTCTTTGATACGGGCCAGTGCGATCCTTGCTATACCTTTATATCTCCAATGCCCAAAGGGGAAGATGCAGATCTAAAAGAATTTCCTGAACGTATTGCTGAAGTACTGGCGATGGAGCGCCAAGGTATCAGTCTCTAACCTCTTCCATTTCCTAGGATAAAGCCATGATTGATCAAGATTTGCCCCCTGATGATTTACCACCGCGTCAGATTACAGACCGAGATATAGCGTTGCAAAAGCAGCTAGAAGATTCTATCCGCCAATGTTTTTTCTCACACTGTGAGGGTTCTACCCAGGTCCTACTCGCAGAGTGCCAATGGACAATTCGGATCCTAGAGCCCGTGACGTTGATTATCTATTGTTCGAGTCAAGCTAAAAACTGGCAGATACTCAACCATATGGTGGACTTTGCCAACCAGCTTAACCAATTTAGTCCGAGCGCTAGAATTAAAGTCTATCCGCCCGCAGGTAAAGGAGCCCCATTTGATATGCGAATTGATGAACGTTCGGCGTATCAAAGCAGTTGATGAATATCAGGGGTATATCCAAATGTCGCTGATGTAGTTTTCTTGGATGCTAACGATACTATCCGCCGAGTAGAGGCCTTTCAATTCAGCGAACAGCGAAAACTGATAATTCTAGAATTATCAATGGTCAATAGACTGATCGTTTATCAAAGGCAAGGATAGATCAATCCATTCGCAAGCATGATGTAATGGGACTCGCGTGACTCACGCCCCCATTCGATGCATCAACTGTTCCCCAACCCGCAGTGCATTAGCTATCACTGTTAAGGCAGGACTGACACCGGGACAGGACGGGAAGAAACTACTATCGACGATGTAGAGATTATCGATCTCATGGGTGCGACAGTTGAGATCTAAGACGGATGTTGTAGAATCGGTCCCCATGCGACAGGTTCCGCTTTGGTAACCGACCACTTGCAGCGGCACTTCTCCCCGCGGATAAACGCCGCTGCGTTGTAAATTTTCGGTTTTTTCCACGGCCTTAAGCACTTCTAGCCACTTGTAAACGAGCCGATCGTGGGCTTCAGTATTGTTGGGCGTAAACTCGTAGCGGAGTTTCCCATTTTGAAAGTACACACGATTGTTGGGATCGGGTAATACACCGGTTTGGGCACGCCAGCCAATCGAACGAGCGGCCAGTTGCTTCAGACCCGCTCCCGGCATGATTTGGGCGAGCACCGATAGCAGGGGTGGCGATTCAGCAAAAATGACATCTTGCAGTAGGCCACCAGTATTTTCAATATGGCCCATAGGGTAGCTATAGTCACCATCTCCCCAGTAAAAGTCATTGATGCTAACGCTATGGGGAAAGGTGCCCGAGTTTGGCGTGGCTGCACGTTCCACAATGACGGTCATCTGATGCTTCATCAAATTGCGGCCTAACTGGCCGGAGTGGTTGGCAAGTCCGTTGGGGTGCTTTTCATTGGCCGATACCAGCATCAACGCGGCTGAGTTGACGGCACCACAGGCTAATACCACCACTTGTCCCGTAAACAGGATTGGCTGTCCGTTGACGTCAGCCTGCACGCCTTTGATTTCAGTCCCGCTGGGGTTGGTGTGCAAACTTACCACCCGTGCCGAGGTTTTTAAGGTAACGTTGTCATAACTGAGCGCTGGATTGATGCCAAACACTTCTGCGTCGCCGGTGGGATCATCGCCTTGCTGGTTCAAGCTGACCGGTAATGGGGTAGGGTGGAGTCCCTGGCGTGAAATCGCATCTACAATCGGCTGCATCACCGGCTCATGATCCACCGCCGGATAGGGATACCCCTCACTATGGTGAGGCTCCGTTGGATCTTGCTGATAGTCGCCATGCACCTGATAGAGCTGTTCAGCCGCCGTATAGTAAGGCTCAAAGTCAGCATATTTCAGAGGCCATTCGGGGGCTATGCCATCCTGGTAAGGGACGGCATCGAAGTCGCGATCGCGCATCCGCATCAGGGATGCCCCATAGATCTTGGTATTGCCGCCAATCGCATAATTCGTTTGGGGTGAAAACGGCTCACCCGATTGGTCATACCATTGTTCAGGAGCATGGTAGCGCTTGTTCTTCAACACATCGACCCCCGCCGGATTTTGGTCCTTTAGCGCCATGGCTATCCCGCGCTCCAGAATCAAAATTCGTTTGCCTGTGGGTGCCAGTTTTTGGGCCAAGGTGCCCCCACCCGCCCCCGTCCCCACAATGATAATGTCGTAGTGCTGATCATTAATAATCATGGCTATTTCCTTCCCATTCTGCAGTGTGCGCTATCCATGTACCTGATGGTCATAACAAAGGATGGGGTGGACTATTGCCACACGTAAATCAGCATAAAGAGCACAATCCAGATCACATCGACAAAGTGCCAGAAGATAGACGTTGCCGCGACGCCAAACTCCCCCCCACTATAGTTATTGGGGATAAATGAACGGGTCAGCATAATGCTCTGCAATAGCACCCCAGTTAAGACATGCAGGCCGTGAAAGCCCGTCAGTAAATAAAATGTGCCGCCAAACACGCCTGACTTAAAGCCAAAGGGCAAACTCATCCATTCCACAGCTTGACCATAAAGAAAGTAGCTACCCATTGCCATGGTTAACAACCAAAAGGCTCGAAATCCCCACAGATTATCGCGATGCAAACAACGCTCGGCCAAGTAGATGATGAAGCTGCTAGAGACCAGGACAATTGTATTGATCAGGGGCTCATGGACCTCTAACCCTGCCACACCCGCCGGTAGCCAGTCAGTGACACTCGTTTTATAAACGGTGTAGCCCACAAAAAAGCTGATGAAGATGATGCTTTCTGATAACAGAAAGATGATGAAGCCAAACATGCGGTGGTCTTCTTCATGAGCCGTTTCCTGGATAACCTGAGCTTCGAGGGCCGGATCAAGATTCGCTGGGTTCACTGGCTAGCTCCTTCGTCGGATCGTTTGCGGTCAAAGGTTCATCGCTGCCATAACCGTAGGGAGCCGACAGGATGATCGGAATTTGTTCAAAGTTCTCATGGGGAGGCGGCGAGGCAATCAACCATTCCAGTCCAATGGCCCGCCAGGGATTGTCCTTCGCGGTTTCACCCCGAACCCAAGAACTGAGCATATTTAAGATAAAGGGCAGGGTAGAAACCCCTAACAGAAAGGCTCCCAGGCTTGCCAACACATTCCAGAAGGCAAACTCTGGATCGTAGGAAGCCACGCGACGGGGCATTCCTTGTAGCCCTAAGGGATGCATCGGCAAAAAGTTGAGATTTAGGCCAATAAAGGTTAAGGCAAAGTGGAGTTTCCCCAAGCCTTCGTAATACATCCGCCCCGTCATTTTCGGAAACCAGTGGTAAATCGCTGCATAGAAGCCCATCACTACGGCCCCATTAATAACGTAGTGGAAATGGCCTACGACAAAGTAGGTATTATTGACATGAATATCAAAGGGAGCCGACGCCAACATAATCCCAGTAATTCCGGCAAATAGGAACATCGTCAGTCCCCCCAAGCCAAATAGCATCGAAGTGGTCAGGCGCAGCTTACCGCCCCAGATGGTGGCGACCCAAGCGAAGACTTTGATGCCTGTGGGCACTGAAATTGCCATGGTCGTGAACATGAACAACATCCGCATCCAGCCGGGGGTGCCGCTGGCAAACATATGATGGACCCAGACAATGCCGCTCAGTCCCGTAATGATTAGGGAGGACACCGCCACAACTTTGTAGCCAAACAGAGGTTTGCGGGCATAGACCGGAAAAACCTCTGAAAACACGCCAAAGATGGGCAGAATAATCACGTACACCGCTGGGTGGGAATAGAACCAGAAGAAATGCTGATACAGCACCGGATCGCCACCGCGAGACGGTTCAAAGAAGCTTGTTCCCACCGTCAGATCGAGCAGCAGCATCACAGCCCCTGCTGTTAGTGCGGGTAAGCCGAAGAGCTGAATAATCTGGGCAGATAAAACGGTCCAGCAAAAGGCGGGCATTTTGAACCAGCCCATGCCGGGGGCTCGCATTCTGACAATGGTGGTGACAATATTGACCGCTCCCATAATCGAGGACACCCCTGACAGGGCCACCGCCAACAACCAGAGGGATTGTCCATTAATCAGATTTCCCGTCGGGTTTTGTAAGCTGACAGGCGGATAGGCCCACCAGCCAGACTGGGAGGGGCCACCCGGCACAAAGAAGCTAATGATCAAGATCACGCCAAATATGGGAACCAGCCAAAACGCCACTGCGTTCAGGCGAGGAAAGGCCATATCCCGTGCCCCAATCATCAGCGGCACCAAATAGTTGGCAAGCCCATTGAGCATGGGAAAAGTCCACATAAACAGCATGATAGTGCCATGCATGGTGAACAGACCGTTGTACACGGTGCGATCGACCAGATCAGAATCAGGGGTAATCAGTTCGCCCCGCATCACCATGGCGAGCAGCCCACCGAACAGAAAGAAGAAGAAGGCGAGGACAATATACTGAATCCCGATCACTTTGTGATCGGTGCTGAAACTAAAAAATCTGCGCCAGTTATCGGGGGCCCCCGGTTGGGGCTGACGGCTGGGTGGCGTCAACGGCAAAGAAGCATCACTCATGGGGGTCGTTCTCTGAACTGGCGTAATTTACAACAGGGGCTGGGGCAGGCTTCACCGTTTCCCAGCCTAAGTCAAGGGCACTTTGCGTCTCTTGATTGAATTCTTCATAGGCAACGTTCTGGGCAGCGAAGGGAGGCGTGGCTACCGCGGTCGCTAACCACTGTTGATAGTCCTCTGCAGATTCCACCACCACATCGGTCTGATTGGCAGCAAAGTAGGTGCCGCTGTACTCCGAATCTCGCAAGCGGTAGCGCCCTTTGCGGATGGGGGTAAATTCAAAGCTAATGTCTCGTCCGGGAACCACATCTTGTTTGACCCTAAAGGCGGGAATAAAAAAGCCATGCAGCACATCCTCTGAAGACAGTAGCAGCCGTGCCCTCTGATCCACCGGCAGATGCAGCTCAGTACTGCGAATATCCGGGTCGGGATAGTGAAACTCCCAAGCCCACTGCCGAGCATAAACGTTGATGGGGGCTGGCTCCGCTTCAGTAGGAGCAACGGATGCCGCTTCTGCCATCGGCATTCCCATCGCCATTGGCCCCATGCCGCCTAGAATCCCCATGCGATCGTAGGTTTGGTAGCTTACCGTGGCAATCCAAATCACTAACACAATGGGAATGGCAGTCCAGACCACCTCTAGCTTGACGTTGCCTTCGATGGCCGGGCCGTCGCTCGTATCGTATTTAGCGGCGCGTTGAAAGAGAACGGCGTACAGAAGTGTTCCCATCACCCCCAAAAAGATAAAGCTACCCAGGGTGGTCATAAAGCTGAAGAGATGATCCACCAGCAGCGCCTCTGCTGACGCTTGGGGAGGCATCCAGTGGTAGGCCTGCTGACCGATCCACAGACTGATCAGTAAATCCGCGATCGCAAGTCCCACCAAGATCAAAAGTGTACGTCGATTCATAGGAGATTCCTAGGGTTGAACCAATAAATTGAGGGGATCATTGGGATCCATCCCGGCCCGCAGCAAACGATCCGCACTGACATGAATGCCAAAGTCGGCTCCCAAATGAGCTCCCAAGGTTCCGTGGATAAACATCAAGGCAAAGATGCCCAGGCCCGCCAGCAAATAGCCCCATTGCACCTGGCGAACCCGATCGGACCGCCACACAAAGCGCTGAAATCCCCGCCATACCGTCATGGCCACAATCAACCCTAGCAGCAATACACCTCCCACCCCATGCCACAGCATGGTATTCAGGGCACTCAACCCCCAAGGGCTAACCTGATCCATTGGTGGGTCTGCAAGCAGAATCTCATAGAATCCAGCAGCCACTGTAAAGAAAGTGATGATTGCTGCTGCCACCATGTTGTACCAGCCCACGTCGTACAGACTAGAGCTGGTGGCGGGAATGGCCAGGAACTTGAAAATGGGTTTTTCCAGGGGATAAAGGGTCGCAACGATGTCGAATGCGATCGCAACGATAAACAAGCCCAACGTCAGATGAACCAAGTTGGGATGAATCGGCAGGGCATAGGGTAACCCATTCGCCCCTACGCCCAAGCTGAGAAATGCAGAACAGCCACCTATCACTGCAATAGACCTCCCCGCATGGCTTCGACAACGGCTTCGGTATGTAAACCGTAGACCCACACCAGCTTATCCCCCAAATAAATCTGAAAAAGGACAATGAACGTTAAGATCACATTGCCTCCGATATAAGGTAATGGAAGAACCTCTGGGGCACGCAAACGAATGGTGTAGCGCCACCCAGTAATAAGTGCCAGAAGGCCAGAAAGCGCCCAGCCAATGAGCGTATGCAAGCTTAGATCCCGAGTGGCAGCAGCATAGGGCATGGCCAATCCTGCCTCAATTTGCCCAAAAATCACCGCAATAAAAACCGAAATTGTTGCAAACATCAAATTCCACCAGCCCACCTCATATAAGCGGGAATTTCGAGTGAAATATCCAACTCCATCACAAAGAACAGCGAATAGAACCATCGCGATCACAAAATGCACCACGATGGGATGAAGGGTGTCGGGATAGGGCAGGTTATGGCTATTGAGCGGTGGCAATAAATCCTGGAACATTGACTTACCCTACAAAAGAAAAGTGATTTCCTTAACACAATTGGAGCTGATTGGTTAACTAAATCTCAAGAAAGTTGCCTTTTGTGAAGGCCAGGAACGTTTGTACTTTCTGAACCATTCATTTTTGCTTCTTAGAAGCCCTTCCTATCTTTAGAGATTTTACTGCTTACTAAAGTTAATATTAGGGTGGGTAATCATTGATAATTATCAACTCTATTCGCATATTTACCTTAAAAATCAAATAGTAAACTAAGGAAAACCTAGTTAGGGATTTGCAGAACTTAGAGAACCCAGAACTTGCTTTTAAATATATCACTCTAGAACTCGAAGAGCAGGTATCAAAGTAGTAGTCAGCTTCTTAGACTAGTCTGATAAATATCTATTTTTATTCTCCAAATCATGAATTTCAAATTATCTTCTAGCGATTTAAAGCTTAAGTATTGAGACAAAAATTAAAAGGTAGTAGAGACGGAATATAGAGCTAGATAGAAAAATACTTATCATATGAATTAATATTAAAGGGCTAGGGATTTAAGAGAAAAATCTAAAAATTGCAGCGATAGATACAGATTAAGATTTTGTAAACCTGTGCGATCAATCTATTCTGTATCAAAGATAGCAAAAATGGTCAATTTGAGTACTCAAGCAATGGAACTTTTTTAGAGTGCTATTCGAGTTGATCTCTTACAGACCCATTCATTGTGCTGAGTACATGAATTAGCAGACTGAAGTAGAAAAATACTCGTCCACAGGGTTAACAATACTAGTCCATTCGTCCCCAAAATATATTTTCCCCAGAACACCTCTCGGTTGTAGCGCTTGAGTACAGCGCTAATGATCCAATAAACCCTATCGAAACATCATTGAATGGCCCAGAAGGAGTCTTTGCTATAAAACGTCCAATGCTAAACACTCAATCTTCAAGACTCGGCTCAACTCGTTGAAATCAACGGAACACAACACCAGCTTTAGCTCAGTTAGAGCAAATTTACCCTTTGGATGCTTTGTCTTCCTGATTTCAACGTTTTAGTAATGCATGATTACGATCTCAGATGTCCTCAACTGTTTTGGGTGATCCTCATTCCCACTTACGGGATAAACGAGCACATCCACCATCAGAACGCTTAGAGATCGATCCCTGCTACCGTGAGATTATTTTTGGGTTGCAATGGCATCGAACGTTTTGACAGGCGTTGCATTAACCGTTCAATATCCAACCAGTTTCTGGGGTTGATTCCGCTCTGCTTTGTACAACTTGCCTGTATTAACTGGTTTGAAAGGTTAGTGCAATGCGCCGTCTTTCTCCTTTACCTTTAGATTCCCTAACGTCAAGAATGAATTTGTGTATTCTGCAATTTATCCAAGATTAAGGGAAAAACCAGCTGCTATCTATTTTTCGAGGTCAATCAATATGCGGGAGATCCTTAATATAGGGGTTAGGTCCAGCAGTATTTTCCGTTTAATAATACGCTGGTGGACCCAGTGGAGCCGTATTGCCGATGGCCAATGGACACAACCCTCCATTCCTATCCACCGTCAGGTACAAAATGGATGGATAGATTTCTTCCTAGGTGATAGTCAAGATAGCCAATGTCATCGATTGTTGGACAGCCAGTCGAGGGTGGGGCTGCATTATAGAAAGTCAGATCTAGAGGCCATTTTTTGGATGGATTGTCCGTCTGCAGAAATTCCTGATCGTTTATGGCGACAACTACAAGAACAATATGTCAGGTGGTATTCCAAATATTCTCGTTTTTCTAGTTACTCAAGGATATTTACGAAGTAAGTAAAGTTTTAGTTCTTTAGTGATACAAAACAGGGCTTTTGCATTTTTTGACAAAGGACCATAACTCATCCGCATGAATGGCACTAGCTGGGACCGCCTGAACTTCTCTGTGGTCAATCATCTGAGCTTTATGACTAGCTGAATGAACTATAAGCTATAGTCCTTACCATGCATGACTCAGAATTAACAGTGTTCACACGACCTGCTGAGCAGGGAAGATGGCTACTCATCCCTATAGGAACAAGCGTTTTACTTTGTTTAGGGACCGTTTATTCCTGGAGCATCTTTAGAACCCCCTTAGAAACCGAACTTAATCTTAGTGCCACCGAAAGCCTCTTTCCCTATACAGTTGCCTTGGTTTTCTATGCGGCATTTATGCCGATTTCAGGTTTTTATATTCCTTGCATTGGTCCCCGCATCACAATGGCCATAGGGGGACTGATAGTTGGTTTGGGCTATATCCTCGCCAGTTTTGCCACGAATATAGGGATGATCATCCTTACCTATGGTGTCATGGCTGGGACTGGCGTTGGCATTGCCTATGGGGTACCGATGGTTGTGGTTGCTCGTTGGTTTCCTGACAAAAAAGGATTGGCAGTGGGATTGACCATTATCGGGTTTGGGCTCTCTCCTCTGATCACTGCGCCTGTAGCAAACCACCTTATTGGGGTCTACTCCGTTAGACCCACGCTACGAATGCTAGGCCTTATATTTATGATGATCATTCTGGGAATTGCCACTGTCCTGAAATTACCGCCGCGAAACTGGCAGCCTCGTCAGATGTCTGTGGCTACGACCGTCCCTGATCTTCGCTCCTACCCAAAACATCTACTCAAAAGTCAATCTTTTTATGGGCTGTGGAGTTGCTATGCGATCGGTACCCTGATCGGATTAAGTGCTATTGGTATCTCGGGGCCAGTGGGGGAAGAGATTATCAAGATCGATCCGGGGATGGCCGCTGGTAGCGTTTCTTTATTTGCCCTCTTTAATGGTGTGAGTCGTCCCTTGTTTGGCTGGCTCAGTGATCGCTTTAAACCCTGCTATGTTGCGATCACATCCTATGTTTTAGTCCTGATTGCCTGCGTTCTGATGATCCATGCTCAACCAGGACAAGTGGTCACCTATCTCATTGCCTTTTGTCTGTTTTGGTTTTGTCTAGGCGGTTGGTTAGCGATAGCTCCGATCACCACCCTTCGTTTTTTCAACCCTGAACAGTATGCTCAAAATTACGGAATTGTGTTTACAGCCTATGGCGTCGGTGCTTTGGCCGGAACGTTGGTGACTGGACGAATTCGCGATTGGCTGGGTTCGTATACCTATGCCTTCTATCCAATGGCCCTGCTTGCCATTGTTGGTATTGTCGTTGCAAGTACCCTGCTGAAGCGTGAGCGATCTCTGGTCTGAGTTTCAATTTGAACGGTCAAGGGATAGCCAATTTCGTCGTAGAGATTGAGAATAGCAGTCTGATTTGGAGATGGTTCAGGGTGTTGAGTGCGTAACCAATAGGAGTTAAGCACCAGTTTGCGAACTAAGCGACGGAGAACAGGGAGGCCGTTACTGGGTGACTCAGGAGTAGTCGATCTCAAATAATCTTCCACCTTGGTTAAGAACCGATGGAAACGGTAGGGAGTTTCCAGTAAATCCCAATCTCGGGGAGTAGGACATGGGGCACATTGTCCACGTTCAGTGACGTGCCAATCCTGATGCTCAGTTTTCTCCTCGTGAGACTGCCTTTGCCCGTTACCCAAAGCTGTCATCCAAATCACTTAAACAACTATTCCCAACCCTATCGAGTCGGTTGGCAGATAACTGTGGTTGGGGTTACCAACTTTCGGCTATCAAGATGATTGAAGAACGAGCATTGACTGGATAGAAAAGCTGCGCAACTGCGGGGGCGTGATCAATAGGGCAAAAGTCTTCTGGGGCAGCTAATGCCGTATCCACAATGCGCTGCCAATACTGCCCATTCTTAAGGGGCGGTAACTCAAAGGTGAGAGGTTCCCAAAAGGCATTGAGAATAACATGCAGCAGTTCACCATACTGTCGATAACGCAGGGTAAACGCCAGACTATGGGAGTCGTGACGCCAATCTGGTTGACCCAGCTGAGTTCCATGCCAAGTGATCGAGGGTTCAAGGATATTTGAATCTGAGGCGGTGACATTAAGGCGTTCGTCATGTCTAAAGATTTCGAGGCTTTGAATCAATGCAATGAGCTGCTGGACAAAGCCAAAAAAGTCTTGTTGAGTTGAGGGCTTCTCCCAATTGAACCAGCTTATTGGGGTGTTTTGGCAGTAGGCATTGTTGTTGCCAAGCTGCGATCGCAAGACTTCATCCCCCATCAACAGCATTGGCGTCCCCTGGGATACAGCCCAAAGGACAAGCATATTTTTCGCCTGCTGCAACCGCAGTGCTTGGATAGCAGCATCCTCCGTTGCGCCTTCAACACCACAGTTCCAGCTCAAATTGTCATTTGTCCCATCCCGATTATCTTCGCCATTCGCTTCATTGTGTTTCGTGTTGTAGCTCACTAAATCATGCAGGGTAAACCCATCGTGACAAGTGACGAAGTGAATGCTGTAGTTCGGCCCTCGCTTGAGATGGGGGTAGTGATCGGGGCTACCCATGATTCGATGTGCGATCGCCCCAGTGAGATCGCGATCCCCTCGCACAAAGCGCCGCACCTCATCTCGAAAGGGACCATTCCACTCAGCAAACCGTTCCCCCGCAAAATGCCCTACCTGATACAGTCCTGCCGCATCCCAGGCTTCAGCAATAATCTTGGTGCCAGCCAAAGCGGGATCAGTGTTAATCATCCACAAAAGGGGGGGATTATCTAGCGGTTCGCCCGTCTCACCCCGTGCCATCACAGATGCCAGATCAAATCGAAAACCATCGATGTGCATCTCTGATACCCAATAGCGCAGGCAGTCTAGAATGAGATATGCGCTAATCGCGCTGGTCTTCACCGTATTACCGCAACCACTATAGTTTTTGTAATAGGCTTTATTCGCTTCAAGAACGTAGTATGATTCATTACTCAACCCCCGAAAGGACAGGGTGGGGCCTTCATGATTACCTTCAGCGGTATGATTAAATACCACATCTAAAATTACCTCAATCCCAGCGCGATGTAGGGCTTTGACCAAATCTCTAAACTCATTAACAGGCCCTAACTTATCCTTACAAGCACTATAGTCCCGGTGCGGCGCAAAAAAGGCTATTGTGCTATAGCCCCAGTAATTCGTTTTTCCAGGCGGTGCATCGCTAGCATCAAACTGGTGGATCGGCATTAACTCCACTGCCGTAATACCCAACGTTTTCAAGTAGGGGATTTTTTGGATCAATCCAGCAAAGGTGCCCCGTTGCTCAGCAGGTAATCCTGAATTGGGATGTTGAGTAAACCCACCCACATGTAGTTCATAAATGATCGTCTCAGCATAGGGGGTTTGAGGACGGCGGTCGTCCTCCCAATCATATTGAAGTGGATCGACCACGACGCCCCTAAGCGCCTGGGCACAGTTATCTCCAGGATGGTGTGCTGCCTGACGGGAATAGATGGACCAGCCCACCACCGAGCGGGCATAGGGATCAAGCAAGACCTTGTTGGAGTTAAACCTAAGGCCTTGGCTAGGATCGTAGGCACCATCCACCCGGTAGGCATAGACCTGTCCCGCCGCAAGACCGATGACAAAGACATGCCAGTAGTGGAACGTACGATTTTTGTTTGGATCTAACCACAAAGTGCAGCTAGGCTGGAGGGCTTCTGGTGAATCAAACAGCAGCAATTCAACCGCAGTCGCCCCTTTGGCGTATAGACAAAAGTTGACGCCTCCGTCTCTGACCATCGCTCCTAGCGGAAAGCTATCACCTGGTTGCGTCGCATAGGCCATTGCTGTCTTCTCTTCAGAACTGCAATCTTGGCGGTCTAAACCTTCTCCCCACTAAGATCCTTTTGTTTGTCATTAACGAGAAATTAGAGGGGGTGACTTGGTGTTGTCGAAAAGCTTGGGCATACTACTTTTGCCAAACATCCTTTTTATAGCAAGATTTTCATGGCCTTTCTGTATCATCTCAGGTAGATCAGGAGATGGTGTCTACAGAAGCAAGGTATCCAGATTATCTACAGTGCATAGTTTAAGTGCTTCCCTCCAAGAAATACCTTTGAGCTGAGATCCGAAATGTTACGCCAGAGACTGCCCTATCTTTCTAGCATCAAAGAAAAACTGTCGTAGATTATTCACAATCGCCGAAAGATTCACTATGGGGTCAATATCACTCTTTTCTCACCTTGCTGAGCGAGTATCTGTAAAGTTGAGAGCTCGTTAGTCGAGGGTCTGATATTTGGATTCACTCGCCACATAATTTCGCCATTTTTCATATATCTAAATCGATAAAAGTGGGTTAAATATGGTTTCTGTCTTCTAGGATGGCTGGCTGGCAAGTTCAATAGACCTCTTACATAATTCATCTGACGATATGGTGGAGGGTAAAAAAACGAGTCAGATTACAGCACAAATTGAATTAGAGGTCTAATAATGTCAATGCTTTGTTGATATTTAAATTTTTTTTAAATTTTCTATTGCCTTAATATGCCAATCCATTGAAACTAGAATGTATTAAAATCGAGTATTGATGATCATCAATACTCGATTTTAATCTTGGCAAAAACGACTTAAATAGGCTAACAAAGCTAACTCAATTAACGAGTTAGATGACTGAAAAAACTTGAAACTTAATTCTATAAATATAATACTCTACATCTCGGAGAGGTGGCATGGGAGCATGTCACCTTTGCAGGTTGTTGTGAAACAGTAGAGGATACAAGTATTGCCCAAAAATCTTCATCAATGAACTCAGAGAAAGCAGCTCAACTCAAAGTCCATCTTGATGCGATTGCCCAATTACTGTACGAAGAAAGCGACCCAGAAAA
>NZ_JANQOP010000074.1 GCF_028285745.1 Acaryochloris sp. IP29b_bin.137
TGCCGCCGAAGGGCAAGTAGAAGTTCTCAAAGGACAGTTGACCGGGGGATAGACGACGATACATTGGGGTGCATGTGCAAGGGTTTTGAGTATTTTGAACGATTTTCCTTGCATTTCTCAAGGGCACTCAACACTTGGATACACTGCAAATATTGAACCTGAGACTTTCGAAGCAAGCCCTAAGTAACCCTTCCCCATCTGTTGGATGCACCTATTAATGCATTAATCTGAGCTTAAAGAGCCCCAAATACCCCTCGTCAGGACTGTGATACGCAGAGCAATATCTTCCCAAAAAACGCTAAGAAGCATTGGAACCTCCATAGAGCTCTCCAGCAACCGTAGAAGTACGTCAGAAAGAACCATAAAAGCGGCTCAAACTGCTCCAGATTCATGACTTAGAGGCGGTATCAGCCACTTTTCCCATTACCCTTTTTCAAACCATGACCACGGCTCATATCATAAATTTTTCTCCATCAGAGGACGCCCAAGCGCATCTTTACCAGCAGATTTAAAGCCTTGCCGGGAATAGATGTTTTTTAAAGTAGAGGTGTTCATCCCAGGTGCTTCTGGGTCTACCCCCAGCGAGGCTTTGCGATAGCCTTGCTGTTTGCCAACTTGTGTGGCAGCGGAGATCAAGGATTTAGAAATTCCCTGTTGGCGATGTTCGGGGTTTACCCATAGGGAGGCCATCTCCATCTTGCCCTGTGCAGTGGATCCTTTAATTTGAACACTGCCAACGGATTGACCACCCCCCACCTTAGCTGCTATCTTTTGATACCCACGATCACTAGGTTGGGGGGAAGCGATGTGAATATTAGTTGGATTGGGACTGGATTGGCGCTGGGTGATCGAGTTGGGGATGCGGCTCAGGTCTTGAGGTGGTTGGGTTGGTTTGGGTTGGGCAGATGGGCGGGATGAGGTGGATGTATCGACAATAACCGACGTTCGCTGCAGCGAGTCTGGCTTTGAGTGGGATTGGGGTTTAACGGGCCATTTTGCGCGATCGCGTGATGGGTATTGCACCATGGCAGAAACCTATTCAAAAATTGACGGTCGTGAGACAACAAACATTAGGCGGGATGCATCATTAGCCCTGGGCGGCTTTTTTGCCGAGTTCATCGGCTTCTCGTTCTAAAGCCGGATTGTCATTTAGCGGTAAGCCATTGACAGAGCCGGTGGGTTTGACCCGTCCTTGGCGTTGCTGGACAACATGGGCTAATTCATGGCCGAGCAATGCTTGCCCAGACGAGGTATTGGGATTAAAGTGGCCGGGGGCGAAGTGGATATTATGGCCTTGGGTATATGCGATCGCACCCACTGATTTCGCTTGTCGACCTTCGTGGACTTTGACGTTAGCAAAGCTAGTATTAAAGGCTCGCTCCATTTTTGCGCGAACGGGAGTAGGGATAGCCCGCCCGCCGTTCGAGGACGTCTGGATGACGGCTGTGCGCTGGAGCGAAGTATGGTCTGGCTCTGATCGGGATGGGCGTCGGGATAGGTGAGAATAGTGGTGCATAGAAATGACCCTCTGGGTCTATGGCTAGAATTTTAGCATTCGGGCTAAATGGGACTGAATTAACCCATTTTTAGCCAGTCAAAGACTTGATTAGCGGTCAAGGATAAGCCTAAATCAGGAAAAGTAGGTAGAACATGATCATTCTGGCAAAGAATGGGCTGTTGTTGGGGTTGACAGAACAAAATGCTGAGGTCATCTGGGTCAATAAACCAGCCTAAATGACTGCCATATTCGAGGCAGTGAAGAATATGGCCTAGCACTTTGTTGGGGCGTTGGTCTGGTGAAAAAATTTCAATGGTCCAATCGGGAGCCAAGTCAAAGTGGTCTGGAACTTCGCCACTAGCCGTGAATGGGATACGGTTCCATTGAAAGATGGCTACATCTGGAACGATGGAGCGACCTCCGAAGCTACAGCGTAATTCGGAAAAGGTATAGGCAATCTTAGATTCCTCGGCGGATTGATTAATAGTTGCACAGAGTTTTCCTTGCAAGCGGCTATGTCGTCCCCTGGGCATGGGCTTTTGGATAATTTCGCCGTTGATAAATTCGCTTGCAGGTTTTGTCTCTGGCAATTTCAGAAATGCTTGTAAGGTTAGAGACTTGGAAGGTGTGTGTACCATTGGGATTCCTTACAATCGGCCAGGGTTCGACTTCTATTTTAGTTGTACATCAACCGTTTCTCGCGGCTGAAAAGCATAGGTTTGAGTTGAGCAGATGAAACTACTGATCGGCTGCCCAGTCAGTGAGTTTCTCCCAAGTCGTACCTGCATCTTCTGTGATTTTGACGCGCTTTGCAGGCACTATCATGGTCGTCATAATTTCTTTATTGCCATGCTGGTATTGCCGCCACTGGCCAGTGGCCACATCTTCTGGTGTTCAGACGACTTTCAGCGTAACAGCATAGGATCCGTAGTCTGGCTTAGGGGAGTAACTTGCGATCATGTCTTTGCTCGCTTCAAGTGGTTTGTTTTTTACAGGGTCACCAAATTTAGCGATAATCGCTGGGTCTCTAGGCGTTAAACCGGTTGCCGCCATATTCTTGGCGGCTGCCTTTGATGTGCCGTGGTATATGCCTTTTGCTTTTTTTACTTTGACGACAGGCTTTTTGTTGATTTGCTCTGTACGTTTGTCGAAGCTGTCTTTATAGTCATCTATGGTTTTATATTTCTTAGGATCGAGCCATTCCTTTTTCATTTCTTCTGGATATTCCCGTTTGACATCAGGAACTGCTTCGGGAAGTCTCGACTGCTGAATCACAGTTTTTGCTTGCAGCGGTAATGTAGAACCACCGTTCCCATGCTTGCTGGCTCTTTCTGATGAAGTAACCGTCGCTCTATCTAGCTGAAAAGGCTGTTTTTGGGCGTTATTTGACCCAACACTTCTTTCCCTACGGTTTGGCTTGGTCCGTTCTACAGGGACGGTAAGCATGGGTGGGACGGTACCTTTTGTCATTCCAACAGAGGGATATTCGGTTCTGTTTTCCTCTGAATGTACTGCTGCTCTGGAGAGATGTTTTTTGAGCGGCGTGGAATGGGTTTGATACTTCTTTTTCCTATTTTGTCTCTCCGTATATGCGGTTCGCTGCATTGTTTCATTCCCCTTATTGAACGAAGTCTTTGGAATATGTGAGCTGAACACTTAGCCGATCTCCACGGCCACAGTGGTTCAAGGAATCACTAAGTGTTTTGCTCAACGAAAATCTCAACGAATTGCAATATTTATTAGGGTAATGTACCCAGCAATCGAGAGAACTATACTCTGATCGGGAAACGTAAGCTAGGGATAGAAAATTGCGAGACAGACATACATCTTGTCCTTCCTACTGACAATGTCACCCTTACATTGACTTCAGATTCTCATCCGCTCCCATTGTGGCACCGGTTGAGTTATTCGCCTTATATTCTTTGTTGCTCGGTTCGATATTTCCAGGGGTTGTGATTTCTTTAGTGAGACCGTCGTAAACCACTGTTCCTGTTGCTGTTGAACCTTTTAGGGCTGCTCCCAGTTTTACGAGCTTTTCAACCATCTGATTTGTATTTTCTGAAGGAGAACTGCCTTTGTAAATCATGGTTTTTTTTACGTCTAATTTGTTGCATAAATCTTCCAAGACCTTGTCATTGCAGGCATGGACATGGGAGAAAAATACGTTTTTCCCCTGCAGGCAGATGACGACAAAGCAGGAGGCCAAACTCGATGTTCCCACCGATTTAAAACTCGATACACTTGCATAGTGCCCCTGTGATACGCCATAGCATAAGACCGTTTTTCCGCCCTTGACTTTCTCTGGATTACTAGCTGAGCGTGGACGCGCCTTCTGTACAACTTTTACCACCTCTGCTAGGGGGATTTGAGTGAGGTCATGGTGTAGCTTAAACCCATCACAATCAGAAGAAGGAGTACTGTAGTGATTTTCTTCTGATAGGTTTAATGCTGAATTAATTGCAGTATGTTTTATACCGTGCTTCTCACTATGTAGGTCTTGCAAGGATATTTTTTTCGATGGTTGCTCACGTTGCATAATGCTCCTCTTCTTGCATTTCAGATCACGGGGTTATACTCTCTAGCAGTTTTAAAATGTGGTTTATGTCAACCTTGTTACCAATGACTGACTACCAAGCAAAATCCCCCTCATAAATGGGCATATCTAATTTCTGAAACTCTGCCCACGCTGCCTTCAAAATATGCTCCATGCCCACTACCCCTTCATCTGCAGCGCCAGCAAATGCTGCATTAATGGCAATATTGTGGATACTCCCCCCTGTTAAATTGAGCTGCCCTAAATGCTCATAATCTAAATCAAAAATGGGCGTTTTGGCAGGAAATCCCTTTCGCCACATTTCCTGCCGTGATACGTTCGAGGGAAACGGAAAACTAATCACAAACCGCAGTCGCCGCATAAAGGCACTGTCCATAGATCCTTTCAAATTGGTCGCTAATATCGCTAGCCCTCGATAGGCTTCAATTTGCTGCAATAATTAATTCACTGCAATATTGGTATAGCGGCCGTGGCTATCCTTGACGTCGCTGCGCTTGCCAAACAAGACATCTGCCTCACCAAGAAATAGAGTCGTGACGCCATCTTCCGCTGCATCAAACAATTGACAGACACCTCCCTAACTCACCGCATATTCCGTATATTTCCGCATCACTGGCGTATGAAACCCCAATACAATATTGTCTTTGGGGACGCCTTGCTCTTCTAATTCTGCGGCAATATCGGTCTCAGTGCCATTCCACTGAATCCAAATCTTGCTGTCCTTAATATCCAAGTGCAACACTGGCCCAAACACCCGCCGCTGACGGTGCCATCCTACATAGATTAATTGATAATGGTCCCATTCTGTATCAAAGATAGTTTGCGCTTCAACTCGGTCATCTCCGCCACTGTTTGCGTAGGTGGTCAACAGTTGCTGCACAATCTGGCGATATGTTTCTAGGGTTTCCATTGCACAATATCCTCCGCTTCAACATCATAGATCAGCAAATTGAGCTGACTCCGCTGTACCACTTTTTGAATAAACGTGAGCTTGAAAAATTCCTCGTAAACCGATAGGGGGACGGCCAAGTACAAACGCCGGTCCGGTTCCTCTGCTTCTAATGCATAGCGATAATTGATGAATTGCCCTACAGCTAAGTGGAACTCGGAAATCGTAGAAGCCCCCAAAAAACGTTTAATCTCAACCGCAATTTTTTCTCCGGCCTTCTCAGCAGCGATCACCTTCTCTGCCCCCAGGTCGATATACATATTGATTACACCACTCATACGCAGATGGAGTGGATCGTCGTTAATCGTCCACCCTTCTTGAATTAAGGCAGTTTTGACGAGATCGTGAAATCGATCTTTAGCGGTCATGGTTTGAGTTCAACCTGTTCCCCACCATTTTAAAAACTATCGCCCTGCTTTCACGAGGGCCGGATCATCCCACCGAAAGTCTCCTTCATAAATGGGCATATCTAATTTCTGAAACTCTGCTCGTGCCGCTCGTAAAATATGCTTCATGCCCACTCTTCCCTCGTCCTGGGCAGCTGCAAATGCTGCATTAATGGCAATATTGTGGATACTCCCTCCTGTTAAATTGAGCTGCCCTAAATGCTTATAATCCAAATCGCCAATGGGCGTTTTGGTTGGAAATATCTTGCGCCACATTTCCTGTCTCGACGCGACTGAGGGAAAGGGAAAACTAATCACAAACCGCAATCGTCTCATAAATGCACGATCCATCGACCCCTTTAAATTGGTCGCTAATATCGCTAGCCCTCGATAGGCTTCAATCCGCTGCAACAAATAATTCACTTCAATATTGGCATAGCGGTCGTGGCTATCTTTGACGTCGCTGCGCTTGCCAAACAGGGCATCGGCTTCATCAAAAAATAGAATCGCGCCGCCATCTTCCGCGGCATCAAACAGCCGTCGCAGGTTTTTCTCCGTTTCGCCTATATATTTACTCACCACTGCTGACAGATCAATCCGATAGAGATTCAACTGTAAATCGTTGGCGATCACTTCTGCTGCCATGGTTTTGCCTGTGCCACTCTCCCCTGCAAACAAGGCATTCACTCCTAAGCCGCGGTTCATCCGCTCCCGAAACCCCCACTCGTCATACACAGTGTTGCGATGCCGGACCTGGCCAGCAATTTGTTGCAGCAACTGGGTTTGGTCGGGGGGCAAGACTATGTCTTCCCAGGTGGCTTTGGTGTCCAATCGTTGGGCCAGGGCATCTAATTGGGGCCGAGTACGCACTAAGCAAGCTTGCCAGAGGCGATCGCATAATGCTGTGGTCTGAGTTGTTTTGCTTTTGGCAGAACCTAAAACGGGTGTGACTTGCCCTATCTCTGCCTTGGTCGTAGCCCCAATGTCCTGAATCTCCTTCAAGTTGAAATTAAATTGGCTAGATAACAGGGCTGCATTATGGTTGCGTCCTCGTCCAAACACCTGCTTCCAGGTTTGCCACTGCTCCAAGGTCGTGGGCTTCATGACTTCAAAGGATAGGGTGGGTTGCTCGATCGAGACGGTTTGGTCGCGAATATCCAAGAAAAAGAGCCCATGGACTTGATCTAAAAAGGTGTTCAGAACTACTGCTGAGTTCTTTTCAGTGTTGCCCTCTAGGTCCGAGCCTTCTAGGTATAGGGCGACGGGGTACAACCGCATTTCCCGCTGCCACAATCGCAAAATGGTTTCCAGCTCGGCGGCATGGGTGGGCAATCGCTCTAGTCGCAATCGCATAAGAGGCAGACCAAAGAACTCGGTCACGGCGACGGCGACTCCCTGTTTACTGAGACGATCGCGCCCCAAGAGTTGAATCAAAGGTAGCCGCTGTCCCTCCGGCAGAGCCTGAAGCTGATGGGAAATCGCTGTCACTACTTGCTGCTGTGAAGGAGCTAGCTCTGCCTCCGACTCTGGTGCCCCTTGTACGGAAGTCACCAATGACATCAGCCGATCGTCCAGGTAATTGAGCCCTTTGAGGTAGTTGACGATCCGCTCATCTGCTTTGATAGGGCTGACGGTTAAGGGCTGCACCCCGGATTGATGAATTTCGATTAATCGCCAGGATCGTAAGGGTCCTTCTGGAGCAACAACATCCCAAACCGGACCCTCGAACAGCCCAAAGGCCAAGGCAAAGGTGGGATAGCTCTGCGTCTCGCCCTGAATTTGGGCACAAAAATCGGCAATTTCGGTATCCAATTCCATGGCGACGCAGAAAAATAATAGCTCTTGTTCAAATTCTGTCAGTCCTAAACTATCGCTTAGGGTCAGTAGGGCAGGAGGTGGATCAATGGCAGCGGCCTTTGCCATATCTGTCTCGGCGTCCGCAATCTCGGCGGCTGTGGCGGTCTCTTCAGAAATCTTGTGCTGTAAGCGGAGCCGCAACCAGTGGAGTCCTACTGTGAGATAGGTCAAATTGGCTTTGTGCCAGGTTACCTGGTCGCTCATTCTGTTGCTCCCCCATCGCTGTCTTTAGTATCGCTGCCCGAGGGTAGAATTGAAACCGCTACCGTTTACCTGGAATCGGTAGAGTCTGCTGCCTCAAAGACGGAGACGAATAAAGACGGGGAGGTAGAAGCCGTGCCAGATGCGCTGATCAAACAGGTGGCCTCGGATAAGGTGATTGATGTGGCCTATGACTGACTGTGTAAACAGCGGCGCAATTACCACCCCAACAACGATGTATGGCAGGTCCGGCGCTGGTGGCAGGAGAAAAAACCATGGTTGCAAGGGCAGTTGTTAGCCGGGACCTATCGGTTCCAGGCGCAACGGCTGATCCGAGGGGCAGAGCGCCGGGTGGAGTTGTGGTGCGCACTGGATGCACTGGTCTTAAAAGCCCTCGCCATCGTTTTGGGAGATCACCTGGGACCGCAGTTGTCGGAGCGGGTGTTTCATGTGGCTGGCCGTGGGGGGATGAAAGGCGCGGTCCGCAAGGTGGCCGCCCATTTGGGCGACAACCCGTTTGTGCTGCGCACGGATGTTGAGGGATATTACGCCAATATTAATCATGAGCTATTGTTTCGGCAGGTTACGACCTATGTGGATGATCCGATGGTGTTGGAGTTGGTGGGCCAGTATTTGGCTCGTTTGGTGTCGGATGGGGGAAACTATGTGGATATCCGCCAGGGGATCTCCTTGGGCTGTCCCTTATCCCCTCTGATGGGCGCGCTGTATTTGAAACCGCTGGATGACCGGATGGCGGCCCTGGGCTGCTTCTATGTCCGGTTTATGGATGATTGGGTGGTGCTGGCCCCCACGCGGTGGAAATTACGGCGGGCAATTAAAGCGGTGAATGAGGAACTGGCGGCGTTACGGGTGGAGAAATATCCCGATAAGACGTTTATCGGCCGGATCAAGCGGGGATTTGATTTCTTGGGTTACTGGTTTTCGCGTGATGGATTACGGATTGCGAGGAAATCGGTGGTTCGGATGTTGGAGAAGATGTTTCGGCTTTATGAGCAGGGTACAGATGCGGTTCGCATCGAAACATATGCCCAGGCATGGTTACGTTAGATTTTGAGTGACATTGGCCTTTGTCTTTGGGACAGACGTTTTTGTTGGAGGCGCTGTCTCGGTGTATTTTTGGTTCTCCGGGGAATAGAGAGATTTTTGGCCTCGTTTGCGTTGATCAAAACCTATAAGTCCTTCATTTACTAGGTTATGCGTGCGGATTGCTATTAGGCGCGCCGTTGTGGGCTTTGCGCTCGGTGCGTCCTTTGCAACACCTTCTCATAGTCTTATCCCTTTCATCTTCCTCCGCTTGCCCTTTGGCTCTTTGCGACAGTTTGTTCTTATCCTCATACTTTCTCCTTATCCTGTCCTTGTTTTTCTATTTTTTCTTTCTTGTGTAGTTTTTTGGCATGCCATCCGCTTTGTTGCTGAATTTATAGTCAGAGTTCGTCTTACCATGAGTTGCTTCTCCTAGCACCCACATCTGTCCATTTTTAATTTGCCACCAAACACTGTTCCCCTTTCCTCCCACATGCGTTTGATGAAATACATTGTCATAGTCGCCCACGACCTCGCCATTGCCTTTCTGATTAACCTTGTCTATCGCATTTTCGTTTAACCACTTCTCTACTTTTTCATCTAGTCCTTGCTTGGCTTTATTCACCCACAGCTTCTTGTTCTCTGACTTTAGGTCCTTTGCTCTTTGAATTTTTATCCACGTGCCGCCGTGACCTGTGCGCCGTCGCGGCCATGCTAATGGCACGTTACTCATCTGCATTCCATTCTCGACGCTGATACGTCTTGGCTGTATTGGTGCGCTAAGCGCTATGTTTTTTTGACACCGATGGATATCCAACCTTGCTTCATCTCTTCGGGCGGGTGTTCCGGTTTCTCTCAAATCTCTGTCCGGTCGATGTTCTCGCTGCATTTTGCCTTCTCCTCTTGTTTACCTTGTTTCTGCGATTTGTCCTCTCGTCCTTCACATTTCCTGGTTTGGTTATAGGCGTCGGATCTACGCCGACTTTCCTTCTTGTCAGCAACAGAATGTTGGGCTCTATAGATTAAATTGGTTATGGGCATCGGAACTACGCTGATTTTCCCTCCCCGCGATTCCTTTCGCTCTTTGCATCTTTCGGCCTTCCTTGCTTTGGGCCGCTCGGATTACGACTTTATCCATCTTTCGCTCTTCTGGTCTTATTCCGCTCTTCCCTTTTTACCCATCAATTTTAATCTTGGTGGTTAACATGCTCCTCCGTTTGCTCACGAGCCTTTTCACTGACCTTTGTCAACCTGTGTTCCTAGCCTTAGTAACCCAATTTGCTAGTTACTTCTCTAAAACGTATCCAATGATACAAAGCTGGAGCTTTTGGTACTGATAGATACAGTTTTGAACAGTAATTTGGTCCAGTTTTAGGTGCTTTTCGATAACTAGCAACTTGGATTAGCATATGAGAGGCTGTTTGAAAAGGTCATCCAGTAGTTTACAATCCTTGATTTCTCGTTGGCAGATAGAGCCTGAAATGAATATATTTTCGTAGAAGACAAGTCTTTTCAAACAGCCTCTCATATGCTAATATCACTCGGCAATCACCAAAGTTTGATTCTCCGCAAACTGCGGCGGACTCGACGAAAAATCCACCGGAATACTATCCACCCCATCCACCCGCAACCGCATCACATATACCCCAGACCTTATATCCTCCACCTCCACCTGCAACTCAGACCCGAAACGCTCCTCCTCAATCCCCATCACCGGCACCCCCCGATCTCCCAACAGTAACGTCACCCCCTGATCCGCCTGCACCGGAGGCATACAAGTCACCGTCAGCCGCACTACCCCCGCCTCCGCCGTCAACGGCTCCACCCTTAACAGCTTCGGTGCAATCGCCAACGGCCAAGCCTCAGAAGACCAAGCCCCCTGCTCCCGAGGAATTACCAAAGACAGCGTGTAAAACCCCGCCCGCCACTCCCTAGCCTCCTCTGGCATCGCCACCAAATCCGGCAATTGCACCTGTAACTCCGACGCCGTCCCCCCCGGCAACGGCTCCAACACCTTCGGTTCCGACCACTGGGCATGGGCCAGATGGACCTGCAACGCCGGGTCTAGCAAGTTTGTCCCCCGCAGCCGCAACCGATCTCCCCACTGGGCACTTCGCTGCCGATTCGGCAACCGCACCTCCGCCAACGTCGCTCCCCCTGGAAACACCTGAGCAATCGCCCCCCGCCCCTCCGGCAACCGTGGCAACACCGGTAACGCCAAATCCATCGGTCGCTGACTATCAATTAACACCACCGACACCTGATAGGCCAACGACGCGCGATACTGCGCCTGAAACCCCCGCCACACCTGAGACATCTCCTCATGGGTCAAGGCTTGGGGCGTAATCACAATTTGCTCCGTTTGCTTGTGCAGATCACTCTCCGGCAACTCCATCACCGTCGCCGCCTCAATCTCCGCCGCCTTCAACGTGGAATGATCATGGAGAATACTCATCACCCGCCCCAATAACCGATGACTCTTCGCCTCACTCTCCTTCTCGCCATATACCGTAACCAGATAAAACAGATCGAGACCCAAAGGGGGTTTCTCCGTTGTCCCCTTGGGCCGCGCCGGTTTAGGAAGATTTTTCCAGCCCATATTTATCGCCGTATGGTAGAGGTAGAGATTCACCTGATTCCCCTCCTCTTTGCTGCGGGCCTTATCGAGGGGAAGGGCCGTTATCCGGCCACTGCCTAACTCATCGCGAACCCCCAAAAAAAGAACACTTTGCAACGTGGTGGTCACCGCTGCGATCGCCATCGAGTTGCTCATGTCTATCAAAGCTCCCAACCTTCAATTTTCGATCGAAAATAAAGCCCAATCGCTGGGGCAAAACGCCATGGCTCACCTTTCGCAGGACAGCATTTGAAATCTTATTTTCTTGTCTATTCTCTATCCATACCAAACATTGCGGCTAATATAGGTAAATATTTGTCCGTCAACCCGTCTTTAGTCGAAAATATGACTCCAGAAACCTAATTTTGACTTTTATTGGGGCTATATCTCCTATGCGCTAGAGCAGAAACAAGGACTTTGCTCTCTTTCAAGACGCGATGGTTGAGTAGATAACGGCAATACCAACGGATATTAAGCAGGATGATTTCAGGTTGAAAGTGAGGCCATTAAAGTCGTTCTCGGAAATTCTCTCGGCCAGTTTTACTCAGCAATTCTCGCCTGAGAATCTTTGCCAATGGAACATATTTTATTTGCCTCCTAGAGAAAAATCAGATCATGTTCTTTCTGATGGTTCCCCCCATAAAGGCGCTGCAACCGGATGGCCTTTTGTACAGGATTTACGACCTATCATGTCTATATAATGGAAGTCATGAATGCTGAGGGGACATTCTGTTGGCGACTGAATTAGATATAGAAAGTAAAGCTGGCGACGAAAGTAACCGCAAATATTGCTGGCAATGTGACTTTGTGACCCGGATGCATATGACCAAGTGCATCGTTTGTGGGGCTCCCCTGTACGATAAGCCAAAGCATAAACGTCCCCTTCAAGCCCAAAAGACTTCAGCATCTGATGACAAATCCAAGCGACCCAGCAAAAAAACGGTTCTCCTAAGTTTTTTGCTCTTGGCGGGTGCTCTCAGTGCGGTGATCGCACTCTCTAGTCCTAGGCAGCGAGCGGGTACGCCAGTTGCTAGTCCTGGTCCAACTGATATTGAGGTTTTAGGCGATACGTTTTTAGGCTATAGCACCTTATGGGATCAGGCGTTCCAGAAAAAGCTTAAAGGGGCGCAAATCACGATTGGCTACGCAGATGAGCTGGATCAGAAAACGCGATCGCAAAAGCTCTCCAGTGGTGAAGTTGATTTTATGGTGACGACCATCAATCAGCTATTTGAAACCCCTAGTACGGGCAAAATCATCGCCATGTGGGATTGGACCCGAGGCGCGGACCGTCTTGTCCTCAATAACAAGCAATTTCCCCAAGTCACCACGATTCAGGAGCTAAATCGTGCAGCCACTCAAGCGGCACAGCAGGGAGAACTGCTTTCCATCATTTTTGCAGGGAATACCCCCAGCGAATATCTCAGTATTTTGTTGACCGACAAGTCGCCATATTTTGCGTTGGAGAAATTCAACATTATTCGTGTAGATGACTCATCGACGGCGTGGCAGCGGTTTCAGAATCCTCAACCTGGAGACAATATCGTCGCCGGAATTTTTTGGGAACCCCACGTCACGCAGGCGAATCGAGCAGGATATATCCCTTCTCTATCTTCTGCCCATGTTCAACGATCGATTGTGGATGTGGTGGTGGCGTCTCCTCAAGTTCTGGAGAATCACCCTGACAAAGTCAAACAGTTTGTCAAGGCCTACTACGAGCATATTGCCCGACGTTCCATTGATAAAACGGCTTGGCGGCAGCAGTTTGAAAGTTTAGGGGGATTGACTTCATCAGAAGCCCTGAACTTTTTGCAGGGGGTGTACTTTTTTGATATCAACTGTGCCAATCACTGGATGAATGGCCCGACGAAACTGCTTCGTCAGCGCCTCAATTACACTAAAGAAGTGTTATACGGCAGCGGGCGCTTAACCACAACACCGAATACGGTTGATCAGCTCTATGATGGTCGTTTTATTGCTGAGTTAGCAACGTCTAACGATGCTGCAAGCTGCCCTGCTTTACAAGAAGCGATTGCCCAACCGACTGCACCTGCTTCTCAGCCTGCCCCCACCGCCTCTGCGCCCCAAAAGCCCCAAGCCAAAACATCAACTTCAACACAGACAACGATCGCCATTCAATTTGAAGTGGGATCCGCCCAACTGAATGATCAAGGGAAAAAGGCCTTGGATCAGGTTTTGGATACCGCGAATCCCAATGATACGGTGCGAATTAATGCCACCTTTGCAGATACCAGCAGTGCTAGAGCCTTAGCGCTGTTAAAAAGTCGGGCGACAGCGGTAGAGCAATATGTTGTGGATAAGTTGCCGACCGCCAGTCTTCAGACTACTTTGAATTCTGGTGGTACGGAAAGTCCAAATATTAGGGTCTCGATTGGCAAAGAGCTAACCCCTTAACCCGTTCTGGCGTTAGCATTTGATAAAGACAACCCTAAGGCCCTTAGAGCAACAATGACAGATTATGACGTCCTCGTGATTGGTAGTGGTATTGGGGGACTGATTGCGGGCAGTTTATTGGCTCGATACGGTAAACGAGTTCTGATCTGCGAAAGCCATGCCATTCCGGGTGGGGCTGCCCACGGATTTCAACGCCAAGGCTTTCATTTTGATACTGGCCCCTCCTTTTATTGTGGACTAAGTGACCCTCAGAGCCTGAATCCCGTTCGCCAAGTGTTGCAGGTTCTGGGCGAAACGATAGATGTGATCGCATACGATCCTCTCGGCTACTATCACTTCCCGGACGACGATCCGGCCGGGCACTTAGAAGGGGGCTTCCCCATCTATGGAAACGCTCAAAAATATCGCGAAGCCGTCGCTCAAATCACCCCTGACGGTGCTCGCCAACTCCAAAAACTAGAACAAGATTTTCTGGCTCTGTTTGCTCCGCTTAAGCAAATTCCCCTCCTTACCTTACGCAGCAACTGGACCCTCATTCCTTGGTTGATCCGGCATCGGCCGATGGCCTTAGCCCAGCTATTACCCCAACTCCGCAATATCCAAAGTTCCGCCGGAGCAATGCTGAATCGGTCCGTGAGCGATCCTTGGGTGCGCCGCCTGTTTGATTTGGAATGCTTTTTATTGTCTGGATTAACGGCCCAAGACACCGTTGCCCCAGAAATGGCGTTTATGTTTGGGGAACGGTCCGGTTCCACCATTGATTATCCTATGGGCGGCAGTCCCGCCATTATCCAAGCTCTGGTCCGAGGTCTGAAGAAGTGGGGCGGTGAACTTCGCTTGAAGGCCCATGTAGACCAAATTTTAGTTCAAGGAGGTCAAGTTCAGGGAATTCAGCTCAAGCAAGGGGAACGCCTCACCGCTCCAACCGTGATTTCCAATGCCACAATCTGGGATACCTATCAGCAGTTACTGAAACCAGAGGATTTGCCGCCTGCCTATCGGCGACGGTCTTTAGCCACCCCCACTGTGGATAGCTTTATGCACCTTCATGTGGGCATCCGAGCTGAAGGACTATCAAGTCTGCCTGGACATCATGTGGTGATCCACAGCAACCAACACCCCATCACTCACCCTGGCAATACCTGCATGGTGTCGATTCCCTCAGTTTGGGATGCGTCCCTAGCCCCCGAAGGACATCATGTGATTCATACCTATACCCTAGAACCCTTCGCTCCCTGGGAGCAGGTGGAGGATTATAAGCAGCTTAAGCAGGAGAGGGCACAGTCGCTCTATCGAGCCCTAGAAAAAGTGATACCCGATGTGCGATCTCGCATCACCCTAGAACTGATCGGCACCCCCCTCACCCATCGCCACTATCTGCGTCGCTATCAGGGCACCTATGGTCCTGCCATAGCGGTCGGAAAGGGAACTTTTCCCAGTTGCCATACGCCGATATCAGATCTGTATCGAGTTGGAGATTCAACCATGCCCGGGATTGGTGTCCCTGCAGCAGCGGCATCCGGGATTCTCTGTGCCAATACTTTAGTCTCTTCACAGCAGATTCAGGCGGTGCTGTAGGTGGTGCAGCAAAGTCTCTACAGTGAATCGCCTTCTCTGATAAGGCAATATCAGGACAAACAGAGCACTCAAGGTGATAGTCATTTAGCAGTTGCCACAAGGGATTGGATTCATGCGTTTTTAGACTCAGATACTCTATGCGATCGCAGATCCAATATTCCAAAGTATCAACCCTACAATCCCCCAAGCTAAACAAAAGCCAATTCCCACAAACAGAGGATACAAGAGAGAGGAATAACTAACCCACAATCGATAAACCATAATAAGCCATATGCTGATGGGTAATAAACTACCCATCCTTAAGGTAAAACCTTAAAAACACTGGCTAAGCAAGGATCATAGCTTCGTTATAAATATTTCAATCTCTTTACCCTTAGCAATTGAGCAACACAATTAGGCTGCTCAAGAACAACTATTTTATGCACAAAATTGGCTGCACATTCTTTAGCTCCAGTGCAATGACGTTAGACATCCCCTACTAGCATGGGAAGGTTCATCGTTAGAAGCCTTCCAATTGCCCCTACGGACTTATTTTATGTACTTACAATTCCAAGGACTCTCGTTGCATAGCCGTTATCTTTAGCTAGTGGCTGCCAAAACCACCTCATGATTCAGTATTGACGATTTGAGAAGCAATGGTGAGTCCCATCGACTATAACTTGAGTATTGCTAAGTCTTCTAAATTAACCACAGCTAGGATTTTTATGTCAATATCCCGTTTGTGATTTGGTAAAGCATAAGCTCGCCAATCAGCTACAGCTAACCTCTACACTATACCGATTCACTATCGATGACCGATGTGCATAGACGAAATTAGAATGAAGCCGTTTGATTAAAATTATGCACCTAAATCATCCTAAAGCATCTATTGGTGGGACAGTAGGAGTTATATCGAGGGATGAACTCTACAAGCGCAGCTAATGCGGATTATTCAGGAATTTTGTGGCTATATTAAGGTGGTTTAGATATCGAATGATATAGAGATACTAATGGCAAAGCGGACATCAAAACGAAAGGGACAGCCCCCTGAAGAACCTGTCACCTTAGCCGATCCCCTTGTACTCAATGAGGCTGATGGAATCCGAATAGGTGAGGAGCCGGTGCCGGGGATGAGATTGCGCGCTATTTGTCGTGGACACCAAGCAACTATCGGACGCATTACCTGGTCACCCTGCGGTCGATTCATCGCTTCTCCTTCTAGTGACGGGTTCGTCCGCATCTGGGATGCTCAGAACGGGAAATGCCTCAATAAGCTAAAAGCAACAGAATTCACTAGCACTGTGGCATTTATCCGTGACGCCAATGTAGTAGCTTTTAATTCTGACAGAGACGGGATAAAGATCCTTGAAGTTCAGGCTGGCAGGGAATTAAGGCAATCAATTGGTCATTCTCAAAATATAGTCCATCTGTTGTGGATATCTCAAGAAGAATATTTGGCATCTGCACCGAGAATCGGTGATCCATCTATTTTGATTTGGAATATTGATAAGGACGTCGTTGTCCGCGAAGTTGGGGAGTATACAAATGAAGTTCATCACATTGCATGGTGCCCTGTGACTAAGCGCTTAGCTTCATGCCAGGGTAGTAGAGGTTCAGATATACATATTTGGGATGGGAGGTCTTGGGAATTAAACAATTCTTTTGAGTGTGGGACTTATGATAACGTATTTGCACTAGCTTGGTCTCCCGATGGTAGCATCCTGGCTTCTTGTGGTCACAGAAGCCAGCACATAAACATATGGGACATGAAGCGTATGAAGTTGATGGAGCGTCTGGAAGGCCACACGTCTGACACAACGTATGCTTCTTTCTCGTCTGATGGTCGACTGCTTGCCACAAGAACATTCAATAATGAAGTTCAACTTCGCGATTGTAATGATTGGAGTATTGCTGCCACGCTCCAATTGACAGGGGCAAATTGGTCAATTCCAAACTTGTGTTTCCATCCTAGTCGTAACACTCTAGCGACCCTTGGAGAAAAAGACGAAGTTATCTGTATCTGGGAAATAGATCCTCAAACTCTCCTTGATCAGTCTCAAGCCAAAAGTAATTTACTACGGTATACATCGGCAAAAATCGTCCTTGTGGGTGAAAGTAATGTTGGTAAATCCTGTCTGGCTATGCGGCTTGCTGAAGATCGCTATCCTGAAGACTATGAACAGGGTACAACACACGGGATGAGGTTCTGGTCGATGGAAGCTGAAGAGCTGCATCCTAAGGTTAAGCCGCCGGAAGGCCAACGACGAGATGTGGTGTTATGGGATTTTGGTGGGCAGGATGAGTATCAGCTCGTACATCAGATGTTTCTACACGATACGACCCTTGCATTGGTGCTGATCGATCCAACTCGTGGCAAGAATGCACTGGATGAGGCACGGGACTGGAATAAACGGCTGGAAAAGCATCTTGGTCAAGATAAGGCGGTCAAATTGCTGATAGGAGCTAAAGTTGATAACGCTCGCCAGAGTAAGCATATTAATCATACGAGTATTGACTTACTCTGCCAGGAATGCGGTTTTACAGCATTCGTCGATTTGAGTGCCAGAACGGGACGCAAGACGAAAACCTTACGAAAAGTGATCGCTAATGTACTAGATTGGGAGCAAATGGCTAAAACCACGCGACCTGAGCTATTCCAGCATATTCGTGATGATATTGAGCGTCGTTGCAAAGAAAATGCGATCGTTCTCACTCTGGAAGAGTTTAAGGTAGCTATCAAACAATCTGTGGCAGACAAGTATGAAGAAGCGGCAGTTGATGCAGTAACCAATCAGCTCGCAACTCAGGGAATCATTGCCCGCACAAAGCTGACAGGCGGTGATGATGCACTAATACTACAGTTGCCTATCATCGAAAGGTACGCTGGTTCGCTAATCCTATCTGCTCGCAACAACCCGCGCGGTGTGCCAGTACTGGAAGAACGGTTGCTGGGGTCAGCAAAAGGCATTCCATTGCCGGGTATCACACAAAAAGAACGCCTCAAGCGGGATGATGAACGAATGGTGCTTGAATGCATCGTCGAGCTAATGATTCAGCATGGAATTTGTTTTCGTCACGGTGGCCTGTTGGTCTTTCCTACACTTTTCCCGGCTGGCCGAACAAATGGTGGGAACCTGGAGCATAGTGTCTCGCTGTATTACGACTTTACGGGTGCAATTGATAACATCTATGCTTCATTAGTGTCTAAGCTGATGGTCAGCGAGGAATTTGGGGAAGGGCGACTTGATGCAGGGCGTGTTGAATTTGAGCGTTCAGAAGAAGGCATTTGTGGTGTCCGACAAATTAAACGCACAGGTGGTCTTGCTCACGTCGATTTGTTCTTCTCTGATGAAACGCCATCAGATCGACGAGATCTCTTTACCCGTTTTGTTGAACAACACCTCAAAGATCATGGTGTCGAAATTCAAGAGCATCAGGCCATTAAGTGTGCCTGTGGCGAAGAAATTCCCGAACGGATTATTCGATTGAGAATTGCTGCTGAAGAAAAAGATGTTGTCTGCCCCGTCTGTGAACGTAAAACATTAATCAGCGAGGGGATTGCACGCATTCGCAAACGTGACCCAGCGTCAGATGCAAAAATTATTGCCCTCCGAAAGCGAATTGAGAAAGAAACTGGTAAAGCAGCTGCTCGGGTCAAAGCCGCTGTGGCTAACGAAACTATCAGCCGAAAAAATAACGCGCCAATTCGCCTCTTGCATCTTAGTGATTTGCACTTTGAGGTGGATGTTTCACCAACAGCTTCCCTGCAGTGGCTGATTGAGGACCTTAGATGCGACAATCCTAATTTCCCAGCAATTAATCAGCTTGAATACCTCGTTCTTTCTGGAGACGTGACCCATCGTGGTGATGACGCGGGCTTTGATGTTGCTCGCCAATTTATCGAAAAACTCTTGGAAGAAAGTAACTTTGGCTTGGCGTCCACTCGATGCATTTTTGTACCAGGTAACCATGATGTGCAACGCCGCGATTCTTGTTATCGACTTTCCTCTTCAGTCTCCCCCAACGACAAGCAACGAGTAATCAAGAAAGGCGACATTTACCTAGAGCGTGTTGAAGATGACTATCCCAATCGCTTCAAAAAGTTCTCTGATGCCTTTTATCATAAGATTATGTCGTCAGAGGGTTATCCGCTAGCTCCAGAACAGCAAGGGATGTCTTACCATTTCGCAGATACAGGCGTTCAATTCATAGCATTGAATACAGCCTGGGAGATTGATCAGTTTTTCCCAAGTCGCTCAAGTGTTCACCCCGAAGCATTGGCAAATGCTATCAAACTTGCTAATCAACAGGTTGACTTCGCAGTTCGACGCGGTGACCGAAAGCGCAACCAACCCCAACTTCGTATTGCCGTTTTTCACCACGCTGTTCATGGGCCATGGGCCATGCAAAACCTCGCTTTTATTTCCAACCTTCAAACATCAGGCGTCAAACTGTGCTTACATGGCGACGTCCATGAAATGCGGCGGCAGTGGATTGACCACTGGGAAGAAGGTTGCAACTTGCATGTCATCGGTACAGGAACGTTTGGCTCTAAACGTGACCAAATTACTGATGGTAGTGCTCGTTCTTACAATCTGCTGGAAATTGCTCATGATTTAAAGAGTGCGCGAGTTTATGTACGTGAGCAACCTAGGCCAGATGGTGCTTGGCAAGGCTGGAATGAGTTCCCTGATCCCGATGGTGGACGTGGTAAAGTACCATTCTTCGATATCAACTTTGCATAAAGCAAAATCTTTATTAAATTTCTGATGTCCCATCCACAACATTCTCCCTCTTCTCCATCACCTGAATTTGAGCTGGAGCTGCTCAAAGAAGAATATTTTTTTTTGCAAGCCACTATCGAAGACTACAATCGGCAAATCTGGGTTATCAAAGCCCTTGGCATATCAGGAGCAGGGGCTGCAATACTCCTTGCATTTTAGCAAAAGCAAGCTTTAGTCGTGTTGCTAGGAACTGCCATTCCACTATTTTTCTGGATTCTTGAAAGTCAGTGGAAACATTTTCAAAGAAGTTTTTATCCACGTGTTGCTGAAATCGAAGAAATTTTACGCAACGACTTTAAGATGAGAAGTCCTGCTTTATATGGTGATTGGTGTTGCTCGTTCAAGCGGAATACACTTTCCAAGCGAAAAGGCTATCTTTGGGATGGCCTAATGAACCCAAGCGTGTGTGTGAGCTACTTATTAGAAATCATCTCACTCTTACTGATGGCCTAATGAACCCAAGCGTGTGTGTGAGCTACTTATTAGAAATCATCTCACTCTTACTGATGTGGAAATTTGTGCCATTTACATAAGTCTAAAGGGTTGAAAGATCCTGTGATTAACCGTCTGAATATGTCTTTCGCCAGTAGAATGTGGTTTATGAACTCCATTAAATCTAATTTTCACAGTGCTTCTTGGCATAATTGACGAAAATGATCGCCCCGTTTCTCAAAGTTTAGGTATTGATCAAAGCTGGCACAGGCAGGTGATAAGAGCACACTTTTGGCTTGGAGCGAAGAGGCCAATTCAGCAGCTCTAGTCACCGCTTTTTCCATTGTTTCCACGATTTCGTAATCGTCATACCCAATTGCCTTAAGACGCTGGCTAAAAGCATCCGCTGCGCTGCCAATCAATAACACCTTGGCAGCTTGAGTCTGAATGGTTTGCAGCCATGCCTGATCGTCACCGACTTTAGCTTCTCCGCCCGCAATCAGAATGGCAGGACTATTCACCGCAGCCAAGCCCGTTTGGGCAGCTTCATAATTGGTGGCCTTGCTGTCATTAATAAAATCTACGCCTTGCCAGGTACAGATATGTTCCAGGCGATGGGCCACACCGGGAAACGTGGATACAGCAGTTGCGATCGCATCCTTCCCAATCCCCGCCAAATGAGCCACAGCCACTGCCAGTAAAAGATTCTGCTGGTTATGAACCCCCAACATCCGCATGGAGGATACCGGCACAATCGGTTCTCCTTCCACCTTCACCCATCCCTCTTCAATAAAAATATTGGGCACTGGACAGCGTTGACCATTACAGGCATCCGGCAAGCTGGGGCCATGGCTATTCGTCCAATAGGCATCAGCCCATCGCCAAGGTAAGCCTTTAATCAAGCCCTGATCATCACCGTTGAGAATTTTCTGTTTGGACTGGTTGAGGAGCAAAGCCTTAATCTCTCGGTAGCACTCAACGGTGCCATGACGCTCCAAGTGGTCGGGAGAGAAGGTCGTCCAGACGCCGATGGTGGGGGCTAGGGTGGGAGAGGATTCAATTTGGTAGCTGCTCACCTCCGCAATCACCCAGTCCAGCGGCTCGCCTGCTAGGGCCAGTTCACAGGCACTATAGCCAATATTGCCGCAGGCGGGTGCCCGCAACCCTGCCGCCTTAAAGATGGCTTCGACAATGGCAGTCGTGGTGGTTTTGCCGTTGGTGCCTGTAATCCCGACCCAAGGGTATTGCTTGAGGTATCGCCAGGCCAGTTCAAGTTCACCAAAAGTCTCAATACCTTGAGACCGTGCCTCCTTCAGAGCCGGCAGCTGCCACGGCACCCCAGGACTGACCACAATCCGATCAGGACGGTCCAGACCGAGTTCAGCCAAGGCTGATAGGGAAAATCTCAGATTTAAATGAACGGGGATGCCTTCTGCCGCCAAGGTTTTCTGCGTCGCCACTAACCCTTCTGAATGGCCTGCATCACCCACCGAAACTTGCCACCCCTCCCGGCGCAGCAGACGAGCAGCCGCGATACCGGAGCGGCCAAGACCAATAATATGAACAGCAGGCATAGAAGGGAACAACGTGATTCAGCAATCCTGATCGTATCGCTTGGTGGCCCCTTTGCTCTAATTAAATGCTTCTTAGGGATAAATTAAGATCTTGTAGGTCTCAGGTCCAGGAGAAACCGCCTGCTCGACCGCATTCGCTAAGTCTTGAAGCGGATAGCGATCGCTGACTAAGGCATCGACATCAATTCGCTTGTTGAAAATAATGTCCGCCGACTGTTTCTGTAGCCGAAAAGAAGAGCTATAGCTACCAATTAAATCGATTTCGCGACGATACAAGACGTTGGGATTAATGGGAATTTCCACTTCATCGGGGAATTCGGCAAAGAACAGAATCTTGCCCCCCTTGCGGGTACAGTCGAGGGCTTGGAAAAAAGCTTTATCGCTGGGTACCGCCAGCAAGCTCACATCTACCCCCATGCCATTTGTTAGGTCCTGAATTTTTGTAGCCAGGTCTGGATCCCGAGCATCAAAGGCCGCCGTCGCGCCCACCTGCTTCGCTTTTTCAATTCGCGTGGGTAGGAGATCCGTGGCGATGGCCCGGCCCCCTACATAATTGACGAGCATCACAAACATCAGGCCAATGGGGCCAGCCCCCGTAATCAAAACCGTTTGTCCCGGTTTGATATCGGCTTTGGTGACGGCCTTTAAACAGCAGTTGGTGGGTTCAACAAAGCTGGCTTGCTCAAAGGAAATATCCTTCGGAATCTCGACTAAGCCACCGCGCTGAACAATATGCCCCGGCACTTTTACATAATCGGCAAAGCCACCGCCACTGGGACTAAATCCTGCTGTGGTGGTGATGTTTTTATACACCTCGCACATGGAAAAGTTGTCATTCAGACAGTAGTCGCAGTGCATACAGGGAATATGGTGCAGCACGACGACCCGTTGCCCCACCTGCCAGTCTTTGACAGCGGAGCCAACGGCGGCAATCTCACCTGCCGTTTCATGGCCAAAAATGCGGGGTGGCTCGTAGAGGGGATAGCGAATTTTTTTAATGTCAGATTGGCAAAGTCCCACAACCTTGACTTGAACCAGGACTTCATCTTCACCGATGTCTGGTTTGGGGACTTCTTCGTAACTGAGCTGATTAACCCCGCGAAAGACTTGAGCTTTCATGCTGTCCCGAACCCTAACTAACGTCTGTACCCAGCTTATCGTGTCGCTTCCTGGGCCTCAAGCGATGAAACCCCACCATCCGGCAGGGTTTCATTCAAGAATTATGGGTGGTAACGCCTAGGCACCATCATTGGCGGCAATTTGTTGGGGACTCGGCAGACGAACTTTTTCCGCTAAGCCCAGAGTTTTGAGCAGGCTGACCATCATCCAAGTGGTATCAATTTCCCACCATTGCAGGCCATGGCGAGCCGACTGAGGAAAAGCATGGTGATTATTGTGCCAGCCTTCACCATAGGTTAGGAGGGCAACCCACCAGCAATTGGTGGATTGGTCATCAGACTCATAGGTTTTGTAGCCAAACTTATGGGTGGCGCTATTCACAAACCAAGTGCAGTGATAGACCAATACCAAGCGGACAAAAATACCCCAGACCACTAAAGGCCAACCGCCAATAAAGTACAGCAATACCCCAAAGACAATTTGCATGGGGAAGAAGTAGTCATCCAAAAACCGATAAAAAGGATCGGTATTGATGTCTTTCGTCAGTTTGTCAATGTCTGCTTCTGCGGGGATTTCATGAATCATCCAGCCCATGTGACTCCACCAGAAGCCATTGCGGGAATTATGCTGATCCAGATCCGTATCAGAATGCATATGGTGATTGCGATGCAAGCCAACCCACCAAATCACGCCGCCTTCGCAGGCTAAGGATCCACAAAAGACGAGAAAATACTCCAGCCACTTGGGGGTTTTGAAACTGCGGTGGGTGAGCATCCGATGCCAACCCAGGGTGATGCCGAGTCCACCGGTGACCCAGTGAAAAAAGACGGCAAAGCCCACGGCTGCCCAGCTAAAGTTGCTGGGTACGAAGGCAAACAGTGCTCCAATATGGATAGCAATTAGGACCACAATAAAGGTCCAATCACGCTTAAGCTGTGATGGCGGTGTTGCGATAGTCATTTAGTCTCTTTGTAAATGAATATTTCGACAA
>NZ_JANQOP010000079.1 GCF_028285745.1 Acaryochloris sp. IP29b_bin.137
AACGGCATCGACTAAGGCTTTGTCTCCACCAGGGGTTTCATAGAAAAATTCTTCAACGGGCTTAGAAAAGTCCAAGCCACTAGCAAACACCGGAATCACTCGAGCACCAAGAGATTCCAATTCCTGAACCGTCGCGACATAGTGGGCGTCATCGCCAGTCACTAAGTGAGTTCGCTGGAGAATCAGACCGACGGTCGGTGCAGTGCCATTTTTGAGCGCATCAGGAATATCACGACGGGAGCTAAACCAGTTGAGATATTCCTTGACATCGGCAAACATTTCCATAGCTAGGGGATGCCAAATCCCCATTTCTAGGTAGGTTACCGGATCGTCAAACTGGACTTTATCTTCTAACTCCGGCACATACTTATTGGCCAGCATCAGCAGGAAGTTTTCCAAGTTGTCCTGGGAACCGCCCAGCCAATACTGGAAACTCAACATAAAGTTGCGCGCATCCTGGGCTTTATCCACGGGCAAATACTTAAGAACCTTTGGTAGGGTACGCAGCAGCTTTAGCATGCCGTCCTGGAACGAGGCACCAGACTGCTCTTTACGCTTACGCATGAATTGTGCGATTGCACTTTGGGATTGCCCCAAATTCGCCATCGTAAAGCTTCCCATCTTATTGAGGCGCATCACCTGAGGCATGGAGGGGAAGACCACCGCTACATCTAGGCGATCTCGGTGGGGTTGTACGGCAGCGACCACCTTATCTGCTAGATCTTCAATAAAAATAAGAGAACCAATAAAAATATTGGCTTCAGCCATATCGGCTTCAAACGCCTCATAGTTCTCTTCTGAGCGTAATTCCTCCAACAGGTAGCCACTCAGTTCGACGGCCACGCTGTCATGATTATCGTTAATGGCGTTGGCAGCTGCCGTCAGGGCACTCTGATACTGAGGCTCTAACACGACATAGACCACCTTCATTAAGGAGCGTCCCCGTAACTCCTTGGGGACAATATGTCTAATGGTGGACTTGACGTGAGTGAACATGCGTTAGCGCTCCTTTAACGTGAACAAATTTGTACACGACTATTAGGTTCTTTAAAGATTTGTACCAAAAAATTTGCTTTCAAACGGAATGGTCGACGGGAACCGACACAATTTGCAAAAAAATTTGTGACGACGGTCAAACGTTTCTGTTGTTCTTGGACCACTCCCTACCCCACCCTCAAGCATAGCTGAAGTTTCCAGACAAATACATATGTCCCCAGGGGAATCCCCTGGGATGCCATCCTTTGCAAAGGCACAGTGTCAATGGATTAATTTTGTCGGTTAACAATGGAAGCGAATCAATATGTAGTTATGTTGAGCGACTTGCCAAGATGAACGTCTATTAACCGAGAGAATGAGCAGCATAAGCATTGTCTATCCTAGCCTGAGCAAAGATAAAGCCAATCTTAAGGTTCGCCTTCAACCCATATCCAGAATGTTAACTCGTGTTAACTTTAGGTACAAATGCTTAGTTGATAGCTTCTGGTGAGGATAGGTCGTTCGGTTGGTCTATGCAAAGGATTAGTGCTGAAGATTTACTCGCAAAATATGACTCAGGGATTAGAGACTTCAGTTACTTAGATTTGTGCCAGATCAATTTGTTTGAGGCTTATTTACCGGATATCAATCTTCAAGGTTGTAACCTGACCCAAGCCAATTTCGCTTATGCAACGTTGAGTCGGGCTAATTTAACCCAGACCAACCTATATCAGGCTCAGCTAGAAAAAACCTGGTTAGATTCTATCCATCTAGAAGACTCTCAACTTCAGGAAACTTCACTGATTGGTGCTGAATTGGCGTTTGCTCAACTGATTAGGGCTGATCTAACCCATGCCGATCTTCAACAAGCGGATCTACAACACGTCAGTCTCTTAAGGGCTAATTTGACAGGTGCGAATCTAAGCGGAGCTAATTTAGAGAACTGTGACTTGTCTGAGTCTGTTTTGGCTCGCACTAATTTCTTTCGTGCAAATGCCGTCGATTTTAGCGGCACTCAGATTCATCCCACTACAATATTGCCCAACGGATATCCTGGCCTTTCATCGTGATCTGAAAGTTTATCTCCTATATTCTCTGAAGATCTGGGAATTAATCAAAATATGTTTTCTGCTCCAGAGGCTCAAATTTATAAGAGAATCGTCATGTTGGCAAAATATTGGAGAAAGACAAATTATGTCAGTTGGTCATCCTCCACATCCTGCAGAAACGGTAGAGTTGGAATATACCCAGTTACAGTCCATTTCTGAAATATGGCCGATTGCCGCTCGGCGCTTTGGGGAAATTGTGGCGCTTCGAGATCCCCATGTACAGCCTGAGGTCAACCTCACTTATCTCGAACTCAATCGACAAATCCAACGATTTGCAGCCGGCTTACAGGCCTTAGGGGTTAAACCTGGGGATCGAGTTGCTTTATTTGCAGATAATAGTTCTCGCTGGTTGATCGCCGATCAGGGCAGCATTATGGCGGGGGCAGTCAATGTCGTTCGTAGCTCCCAGGCCAGCCCCGAAGAGCTGGCTTTTATTTTAGAAAACAGTGGTTCAACATTTTTACTAGTAGAAAATGCAGCGACCCTCAGCAAGCTACAGCCATTCCTCTCCCAGATTCCCTTACAGTTAATTGCCTTGCTCTCGGATGAGGAAGTCTCCAATAACGGATTGTCTCAGGCTTTGAATTTTCCTCAGATTTTTCAGGAAGGCGCTTATGGTTCTATTCGCGCTGTTCCGGCAGATCGGGAGCAATTGGCAACCCTCATTTATACGTCTGGCACCAGCGGGAAACCAAAAGGCGTAATGCTGAGTCATGGCAATCTGCTCCATATCATTACGGCCATGCCTGCTGTGGTCCAGCCGGAAGTCGGCGATCGCATTCTCAGTATCCTTCCTACCTGGCACTCCTTTGGCCGGTTAGTAGACTATTACTTTTTGTCCCAAGGCTGTACGCAAATTTATACCAGCATTCGGAATCTTAAAGGAGATCTGCAAACCTATAAGCCTCACTATATGGGGAGTGTGCCCCGGTTGTGGGAGTCACTGTATGAAGGGATTCAGAAAAAGTTTCGGGGTGAACCTGCGACTCGCCAAAAGCTGATCAATACATTTTTTGGCATTAGCCAACGATACATCACGGCCCGACGGACGCAACAAGGATTGAATATTAACAATCTCACACCCTCCGGATCTCAGCGATTTTTAGCTCAATTACAGATGCTTTTCCTCGGTCCTTTGCATCGCTTGGGCGATCGCATCGTCTATACCAAAATTCGTCAGGCCATGGGTGGACAATTCAAGCTCTCCTTCAGTGGGGGGGGATCCTTGGCCATGCACTTAGAGACCTTCTTTGAAACCGTAGGCATTGAAGTAATCGTGGGATATGGCTTAACGGAAACCTCACCCGTGTTGACGTCTCGTCGGGTGGGGCAAAATTTGCGTCGCTCAGCCGGCAAGCCAATCCCAAAAACAGAACTGAGAATTGTTGACCCGCAAACTCGTCAAATTTTGCCTTCCGGTCAGCAAGGCTTAGTGATCGTGCATGGCCCTCAAGTCATGCAGGGCTACTACCAAAATCCAGAAGCAACTGCAAAAGTGATTGATCAAGAAGGCTGGTTTGATACTGGAGATTTGGGCTGGCTGACACCTCGGCAGGATCTGGTTTTGACTGGACGCGCTAAGGATACGATTGTGCTATCTAACGGCGAAAACATCGAGCCACAGCCCCTAGAAGATGCCTGTGCTCGCAGCTCCTTCATTGATCAAATTATGGTGGTTGGCCAGGATCAGCGGAGTTTAGGGGCCTTGATCGTCCCCAATATCGATGCGTTGCAACAGTGGGCATCAGCTCAAAACGCCTCTATCCAACACCCGGAGGCAACTCCGACGCCAGGCACGAGAGAACTCACCTTTGCCGATCAACCCATTCAAGATCTTTTTCGCCAAGAAATTACGCGGGAGGTCAAAAATCGACCTAACTATCGTGCTGATGAGCGGATTGGTCCCTTTGCCTTTGTTTTAGAGCCGTTTTCCATCGAAAACGGAATGCTTACTCAAACCCTAAAAGTTCGTCGTCTTGTTGTCATGGAGCATTACCGCGATATGATCAACGGAATGTTTAACTAGAATCAAATTCGCTGTAATAAAACCTATGGAAATTCCTGCTGATCAGCTCCTGTTGAAACGCCCCATTACCGTTAAAGCCGTTGTCACTCCTCTATGGAAAGATGAGGCTCAGCAACAGCTCCAAGCCCAAATCAATCAATTTGATGGTCAGCTACAGCAACTTGATACCCAAGTTCAACAAATGATTGGCGAGCTAAAAAAGCAAACCGTTCAGATTATCGGGGCTGAAGGGAGTACTTCAGATGAAACCCAAGCCCAAATCCAGAATATTCAAATGCAAGCGAACAATCGCAAAAGCGAACTCTTAGACCAAAAGAATCAGGTCTTGCAACAACTGAATCAAGTTCAATCTCTAGAAATGGAACAAGAGGTTGAGCAGGGGCAGATCGATAGTTTCTTTTATGTCAAAAAGGGAGATCACCTGATTCGCAGAATGCAGGTTGAAATTCTCCTACGAGATGGCGTTGTGGAAGACATCCGAGGCGAACTCTAGACAATCCATAGCTATGGGTAGGGAATCCTATCCTTCCATGCTGGACCAATAAGTGGGGCACCTAATATAGGCTGGCCCCGTTTCTCATCTTTACCAAGCAACGTAACTAATATACTTCGATAACATTGAAATCCGTGATTTGAGTACTCAATTGGTTGAACGGTGAGAACCATCACAGCAGATCCTGGACGATGAACTTTAAAGTAGGAGAAATTGGATGCTAATGTTAAAGAATTAATAAGACTTGATTAAAAATATTACAAACCCAATTTAGTCAACTCGACTTTACCCCTATGCGTAGTTTGTCTACATCCCCCCAGTTAAAACAGCCCATTCCTAAGTTTCCCGTTCCGTTAAAATTGGTTGCTTTGGGTGACAGCTTAGTTTATGGCTATGGTGACCCAGAAGGGGGGGGATGGGTCGAACGGCTTCGACGGCAATGGATGTACCCCGATAATGCAGGCCATATTCTCTATAACTTGGGGGTTCGGGGAGATACCGTTAAACAGGTTGCCCGTCGATTAGAAAGTGAATTTCGGTATCGGGGAGAATTGCGACATCGAGTTCCAGATCGCATCATTCTATCGGTTGGCGTCAACGATTCTGCCCGCCTAGGCCGACTGGATGGTCGGTGCTTTACCCCCTTCACCGATTTTCAGATTCAACTTGCCGAATTACTCGATCGGGCGATTGAACTTTGCCCCGTGCTTTTTGTGGGTATGGTTCCAGTGAATGAAGATGCGATGCCATTTTTAGATGCGTTTTATTACAATCACGGGGATCAGCATCTCTACAATGAAGCCACACGGCTGGCTTGCCATAAACGTCAGATCCCTTACTTAGACCTATTTGATCTGTGGCAACAACGAGGAAAAAGTTGGTGCAACCTGCAACTGGGAGCGGATGGGTTGCATCCCAATTCGCAAGGATATCAGTCTTTATTAATGGATATCTGCAGCTGGCAACCCATCCAAACGCTGATGCAGTCAAAACACTAGCGTCCAGTTTTTGGATGGCGTTTAGGAAAAGGGCTCAATAATCCCTCCACCCAAGAGAATCTCTTGGTCATACCAAACCGCTGCTTGACCGGGAGCAATCCCAAACTGCGGCTCCTCAAACACCAGTTTTACCCGATCATTACCCTGCCCACCCTTTTCCAAAGGGATAATCGTTACCCGAGTGGGTGGGGATCGATACCGAACTTGCACTTCAGCACTCATCGGATGTTGGGGCGCAGCCATGGATACCCAGTTAACCCGTTTCACCAAACATTCTGTGCGACGGGCAGTGTCACGATCCCCAACAATGACTTGATTCTTACCTGGATCTAAGTCCACCACATAGAGTGGGTGAGGTGCCGCTACCCCAATCCCTTTGCGCTGGCCAATCGTGAAATGATGAACCCCTTGATGATGGCCCAATACATTTCCGGCTTGGTCAACAATTTCTCCTGGATGAGTTTGAATATACTGATCCAAAAAGGTTTGCATTGACCCATGAGCTTCGATTAAGCATAGATCCTGGCTCTCGGGTTTTTCGGCAGTATGGAGGTTTAGCTGGGCCGCCAATCGACGGGTGTCAGCTTTCGTATACTCACCGAGCGGAAAAACGGTGCCCTGCAGGAGTTCTTGGTCTAAATCGTACAGAAAATAGGACTGATCTTTATGGCGATCCACGGCGCGCAGAAGCTGATACCGATGGTCTTTGTTACTGTATGCTATCCGGGCATAATGTCCAGTTGCGATCGCATCTGTGTCCAATTCTTGTCGCGCATAGTTCAGCATCGGGCCAAACTTAACGGTTTTGTTGCATTGGGAACAGGGTAAAGGGGTAATGCCTTGCTGATAGCCAGCAACCAGATAGTCGATAATATTACTGGAAAAAAGGTCTCGGGTATCCACGATATGATGGGGAATGCCCAGATCATCGCAAAGTTGCGCTGCATCGACTAAGCCATCCGAACAGCATTGCCCCTTCCCTTGCATCAACCATAGGGTTAGGCCAATAACTTCATAGCCTTGTTCTTTGAGGCTAGCGGCTGCAGTTGAGCTGTCCACTCCTCCAGAGAGACCGACAACAATTCTCTTCATGTTTAAAATTGTGGACGAATAAGCATTAGGAAAAATGCAGTAAAGAAGATAGAGTTAGATCAAGATTATCTAATTCCATTGCTCCATGCTAACTTTTCCGAACCATACATGGGTCCAAGTCAATCCCGCTGCGTGCCAGTATTGGTTAATATAGAATTGCTCACAACTTGACAGTCTTGCCATCAGCTCAAAGGAACCCAGACATAAACTTTGCTGGCTGTGTTGGTTTTGACTGCAATCAAAATACTTTGAACCGAAAATAGTTGGTTGATTTCACTTTTTTGACTGCTCTTTGGAGATAAAAAATGTCCATTTATATTGGGAACCTATCCTACGATGCAAGCCAAGACGACTTATCGGCTGTGTTTGCAGAGTATGGCAAAGTAGTAAAGGTTCACCTTCCTGTTGATCGCGAAACTGGTCGTAAACGCGGCTTTGGCTTTGTAGATATGGAAAATGATTCAGAAGAAGAAGCTGCGATCGCAGATTTAGACGGTGCAGAATGGATGGGACGTCAATTAAAAGTGAATAAAGCCCGACCTCGAACTCCCCGGCCTCAGCAGTCTTGGTAGGGCCTCTAATCCTTCTCTGCTTCTTCAGCTCGTCATTGACATATTTGTGGTCATTGATGTCTTTTTTGAAGATCATACCGATGATCCGACTTGCCTTTTAAAAGGTGCCGCTCTCAAAATGGTGTTCAATACCAGTCAATCTTCTTAGCAACCATCTATCCCAATCACATCTGGTCTAGCTGAACTCATCTAAGAAACAGTAGTATAGTAGAGAATGCCTCGTCAGATAATGTATCGTTTCGGGGCATCTTTTATGAAAATACAAAAAATCAAGGAGAAGTTATCTAGTGGTTCAGGTGGTTTTAGGTGAAGACGAAGGCATTGAATCTGCATTGCGTCGATTTAAGCGCCAAGTCTCAAAGGCCGGAATTTTGGCAGATGTAAAACGTCGACGCCATTTTGAGACCCCGTTAGAGAAAAAGAAGCGTAAGCGGATTGCTACTCGTCGC
>NZ_JANQOP010000092.1 GCF_028285745.1 Acaryochloris sp. IP29b_bin.137
CGAGGTTCGTTTTACGCTGAAGAAATGAGACTCGTTTTGAATGGCAGTGAGGACAATCCATGGAAAGTAGACGGGGTTTAGCTTAGGGTAAGCAATCAGCCTATCAGACGGGTGCGAATTCCTCAATTTTGACTACTCACATCTGACAATTTCCCCAATACGGTTTGTTTCCTGCAACAGTGCGTCAATTGTATAGTTAACCCTATCCATAGTTTCGAAGTTTACTGGAAGCGGAGTATTAGCTGCTAAGGCTTCATAGGTTTTCGTTAAGAAAAGATTTAAACCCTCATAAGGTGTCTTTTGCATAATTTTGTTCCAAAAGTTGTTGATACTAGCTCCAAGAAATGTTTTACCACTCTCAAAGTGATTGACCAAAGGTGAAAGTTGTTTGCCTACTACACGAGGTAAGACGGTCCGAACATAGGGGTGAAATAAGTCAGTTTCAGCATAGCCTTCTTTGCCTCTGATCTTAACTTCAAAACACTCTGGTCGAGTATAACTACTAAAGCGAATCCGGGCATGTACCGATTGACCAATAATTAAGGCATCTAAGTCATCGTATTTAAATAAATTCCCACCTCCATGATTGTTCCAAGCAGAAGTAATTTGCTCAATGCTGGGTAAATACTGAAGAGTGAGATAGCACAAATGGGTTATAACATCGTGGACAACTCCTGCTGGGAGATGGTGAACTGGGTTTGGCAGGTTTTTGTCAGCAAATCGACCGCCACTTCTCACATCAAGCGCCATTCTAACCTCAATGTCTTGAATTTGTCCCAATTTTCCTGCTGCAACTATTTCGTTGATGGTCAAGATTGGCTCGTTAAAAAGATAGTTATAGTCTTCAATAAGATGGAGATCATAGGCCCTTGCAAGTTCCCCTAGTACCTTAAACTCTTCATAGGTAGGTGTTATCGGTTTTTCACATATAACGTGGGCTCCAGCTTTAAGGCAATCTGTTACGATCGAAAAATGGGTGTTAGGAGGTGTTAGAACATGAACGATATCTGGTCTTGCCTCAGCTAACATCTGTTTATAATTAGTATAAGCTGCTTCAGCTTGAAATCGTTGAGAAGCATACTGAGCAGCAACACGAGACAAATCACAAACGCCAACTAAATTAGCTTGAACTGAGGTTTGTAAAAAAGCAAGATGCTCTTTAGAAATTACTCCTGTACCAATTACTGCTGCCCGTAATGGGTCTGGCATATAGCTTAAACTCCTTTTCTTGAGGGATGTTTATATTCAATGATTGTAGAGGTCTCACCTCGCCAATAGGTTTTCCAGTAAGATAGCTGCCCTAAAACCTGGGGAAACTTAGAAAAAGTACAAAATATGGCATATATGCAGGAATGGGAGGTAAAATCTTGCCTTTGATGATGGCGATAGAGATAAATGCGCAAACCTAGGAACAAATATACAGTCAAGAACAATAAACTCCATCCCTTAGTAAACCAAGTTAAACCAATCGATATTAGAGGCACTATAAGTCCCCAAAGCCAGCCACTTATCTGCTCTCGTACCATATACCGCTCAGGAGATGAACCATACATGGTAGCTCCCTCTGCTATTGCCCAGCCACCACGTATTGAGCGCTTCCACCACTGTCCAAAGTGGTGCATATCTAAATCGTGGTGGGTCATTTCAGCATCAATACGCTGAATGAGCCAACCTTTGCGCCTCATGCGAATGCACATTTCTGGCTCTTCTCCGCAAATGAGGTTTGAGTTATATCCCTCAACGGATCGAAGCGCCTCAAAACGAATTAAGGCATCTCCCCCACAGGCCATGGTTTCTCCAATGGGAGTATTCCATTCCATATCTGCTAAACGGTTGTAATGCGAAGCATCCGGATGTTTTTCTCGCCTCCGACCACAAACTACTCCAAAGCGTTCATTATTCTCAAGAAAGTTTACAGATATTGCGATCCATTTATCTGCTAATTCGCAATCACCATCCACAAACTGCACATATTCTATATCAGGATAGGCGTCATGCAGCCAACGCCAGCCTGCATTGCGAGCGCGGGCTGCAGTAAAAGGAATAGATGCATCCAGTTCGATGACTTGAACTCCTTTCCCATAAGCAATCTCACAACTTAGATCGCAGGATCCTGAGTCAACGTATACTATACGATGACTATCAATAAGCTGAAAAAGCAACGAGTCTAAACAGTTAGTGAGCCGTTCTCCTTCATTGCGGCCAATTACAACAACAAAAACGTTACTCACAATTTACTTGAAGTATTGTAGCTTTTATGTAATAAACTTTGGGAATATTGTAACTCAAATGTGTTGTGTCGCAAAAATAGGACCTGAGCTGGGTGAACGAAAAAAAGAAAGGTGTCAGCTCTGAGTAGACAACTCATTTCGGGTTTTTATCCAATTAGTCTGAAATATTGGCTAATAAACCTAATATGAATAGCTGAAAAAGAAGGGACAGTCAATTTCACTGCCTTGCTTTGATAATTTACCCATAATTCGGCACTGTTCATTTCAGGGTTACAGATCTAGTCCACAGTTGAGCGACATTCAGACATTTTGAGATCTTGGGTATGGCGATCAGGGATACTCAATCAAT
>NZ_JANQOP010000114.1 GCF_028285745.1 Acaryochloris sp. IP29b_bin.137
AGAGTTTGCGATTATTCCTCGATCAACCCTCATTGACCTGCCCCCAGAGTCACCTTCACCACCCCCACCAGCAGACCCAGCCGAATCCCAACAGGACCCAGACGAGACTCAAGAGCAGGAACCCTCAGAAGAGCAGCCACTAAGGATTCCCGAGGAATTTATCTTTGAAGCAGAAGGGGTGATTCTCGATCCGTCTGTGCTGTATTTTGCCCAGTTGGCTCATCGGCGACGCGGAAAAGCGGGTGGGCGGGGATTGATTTATTCCCAAGACCGGGGTCGTTATGTCAAACCCATGTTTCCCAAGGGCGACATTCAGCGAATTGCGGTGGATGCCACTTTAAGAGCCGCTGCACCCTATCAAAAAATTCGCCATCGTCGCCAACCGGGTCGTCGGGTAATCGTTGAGGAGCAGGACATTCGCACCAAGCGCTTAGCCCGAAAAGCGGGTGCCCTGATTATTTTTGTGGTGGATGCTTCCGGGTCAATGGCGTTGAATCGCATGGAAGCTGCCAAAGTAGCCGCCTTACAGATTTTGGCTGAAGCCTATCGCCATCGAGATCAAGTCGCGCTCATTGCCTTTCGAGGCGAACAAGCCGAGGTGTTGCTACCCCCAACCCGCTCCATTGCAGCGGCTCGCAGGCGGCTAGAACATCTGCCTTGTGGCGGAGGATCACCCCTAGCCCATGCTTTAGCACAGGCAATTCATGTGGGGCAAAATGCGCTGCAATCTAAGGATGTGAACCAGATAGTCATCATTCTCATTACCGATGGTCGAGCCAATATTTCCTTATCCCAGTCCTTAGGACAACCTTCCCCAGAAATCGAGAAACAAAGAATCAAAGATGAGGTACTGGAGATAGCCACCAAACTCTATGCATTCGGTTTGCAACTATTGTTGATTGATACAGAAAATAAGTTCATTTCTACAGGATTTTTAGCAGAGGTGGCTCAGCATGCCTGCGGGAAATACTATCAGCTCCCCAAAGCCAGCCAACGAGACATTGCAGCAACGACCCAGGCTGCCCTGCATGAAGTTGCCTGAGGTGCTGCTTGGAATTGTTGGGTAAGAGTGAACACCACTTCCAGGCAAATAAACAAGGTTGAATCATGGTCAAAAAAAGCTCGGACCTAATGTTCCAGAAGGTTTCTGCCCTGAGTCTGTTCATTAACCGATATGAATTTGGTGTGGCAGTTTAATTGCTGATCAAACAGATCTAGAGCATAACCATTGATGGAAGGACTCCTGATTAACTACACCTTTGAAAAAGCATTTGATAAATGCGGTGTTCTCAGTATCAGCACGAGCTTGCCACACTTCTTCTTGCAAATAGTAAGCCAATGGACTACTCATAACACTCGGTCATTCACTCAAATAGATATGAACTGTTACGAAAAGCATGACTAGTCTTATCACGCCTACCATCACGGGGATAATCGCTGAATCTCCCAAAATGCACCTTCTTGTTTCGTATATAGGAATCGATCATGGAGGCGATTGTGTCGGGCTTGCCAAAATTCAAAACTATGGGGAACAACCCGATACCCACCCCAAAAAGAAGGTAAAGGGATTTCACCCGTGAGGAACTTCTGTTTCATCTCTTCAAATTTTGAATCCAGTACTGCGCGGGAGGAAATTACAGAACTTTGATGAGAACACCAAGCTCCAATTTGACTCCCGCGAGGCCGAGTTGCAAAGTATTTCAGAGATTCTGTAGTTGGAATTTTGGTAGCAGTGCCCAGAATTTGGATTTGACGGTCTAGCGCGATCCAAAGAAACAGTAGCGAGACCTGTGGGTTTGCCCCTATGTGACAAGCTTTTCTGCTGGTGTAGTTGGTAAAGAAGACAAAGCCATTAACATCAAAGGACTTTAGAAGCACTGTTCTCATAAAGGGCTGTGCTTCACGAGAAACGGTTCCTAATATCATGGCATTGGGCTCTGGGATATTGGCTTCACAAGCTTGTTGAAACCAGCATTCAAATTGGGCTACTGGATCCTGATCTAGGTCCTGTAGCTGAAGTCCAAATTTGTTGTGTTTGTCCCAAGCCATTTAAGCGATTCATGATGATATGGATCAAGGAATAAAGAGGAGGCATCAGAGAGAGGGAAGGGGAATTTCTGATACCCCCTTCCAAGCTTTACTCAGTATCAATTAACTCAACTGCTCTTCCAGCAGTCTTTACAGTACTTCCCAGTTTCTCCTGGTGGGTCACGAGATTAAATACAGGCTCACCGATCTCAGCTTTTACCTCAGCCTCCAGTTCCAGCATGGCCTTTCGATTGAATTCGAAGGCCGCATTCGCTTCAAGAACAATCCGTTGAATGGTTGCTTGATTAAGGGGCAGGCTATTGAGAGTATCTCGGTATTTGGCTTTGAATGTATGTCTAGCTTCGAGGGTTGGGAGTTGCTCAAACTCATACAGCCCTGTGCCGCGACCGGGTGGTAAGTCTAAAGCGGTGCGAATGATTTTTTTCAGGCTTTGTCCTCCTGATAAATCCCCCATATAGCGAACATAGGCATGGGCAACCAGCAGTTCTGGTGAGTGTGCAGCAACTTCCCTAATGTGCTTGACATAAGCCAATCCAGCGTTCAAAGGCTGGATTTGGTTGCGCCAGTGTTCACCATAGTAAAAGACTAAATCCAGCTCCAAGTTGGGGGTGCGATTCAGCTCTGGGAAATAGATCGCACCCACCACTGCATGATTTTGATGACGCTGAAGTGCTTCTTCCAGTGTGCTGTAGACGTAATATAGGTTAGCAAGCAATTTGCGAAAAGACTCACGCACTACCATTCCCTTGAGAACACACTTCATAAAAGCTGTATTCTCAGCAGCAGTATGGGACTGTTGTGTGCCGTCCCTTAGTCGGGATGCGAGATTGCTGGCCAT
>NZ_JANQOP010000125.1 GCF_028285745.1 Acaryochloris sp. IP29b_bin.137
ACCTGGGTCATCCCCAGTTTTGTTCCTAGAATACCGACAGACACAGTGAGCAGACTCCCTTACCTAAACACAATAGGGAAACCCCTATAACACAAAAAAATTGACCTCAGGTCGCCCAAAAGACGCAATATTGCCGAAACTCTAAGCCAGGTAGACATTAGAGTTAACGCCAATCTGAGGAGCAAATCAATTGTAGAAACGACAGAAGCGTATATTAGCTTCTCGGTCTTAAGGACTTGGGTTATTTTCGGAACCCAGTATCCTGCATAAGCACCGATTAATCATCATAGACTAGGAATGAATTCGTGTCTACATGAATTTTTAATTCAATGGCCGTTCATTCTTCAGCAATGGTCCTCATAGGGTTGATGCTGCTATTAGAGTTCTAGGTTGGTAAGCTGTTCATCCCCTTAATCTTGCCCTTCAGGTAGAAATTCACTCTCTAGAAATTGCTCGGGTGTATAAGGGCTCTCCGTCGGGAATGTGCTGATACCTAGCCCTGTTTCATCGGTCGCAAGCTGTCGAGCTTTTCTGTAGCTTTCTCCAAAGCTATCTATATAGTAATTTTTCAAGCTTGGGCTATCAGCCAGAGCTTCTTGAATGCGAATTCGATGTTCTCTGATACTTCCTAGCCAGCTGCCGCTCTGTTTGCTGGATTGGTACTGCCACTTTAATAGGTGCAATATTAAAGAATGCGTAAATTACTTCTGAGGGCATTCTTTTCGCTGCATCCCAAGCTTTCTACCTCTTCAATCAGGTTCTCAAGATCCAGCTCACTAAATTTACTTTGTTTGAGCAGTGCCACTGCTTGATCGATCCACTTAACAAAGTCAGTGTCATACAACTGCTGATGAACTAGACCATCATTCCTGATCGGTCTGCGGCTATCGCTGGATTGTTCTGAGTTAGGGAGTTGGGTGCTCGTCATAATTGCCACCAAGACTCTTGACATACCTCACTAATGTGACATATCCAAAGCTGTCTTGGCGTTAAGCCCTTTGGCTGTCCAGAGCGACGTAGTTGCCTGTAAATGTGCCGACTAATCGATCCGCTGCATAGACCTCAGCAGCTAGTTTGATTCGACTTTTGCCCTTTCTTTGCAGGATTTTGAGAAACCGTTGCCATGTCTCTGCTGATGGTGATATGCATCGTGATTCAAAGTTACTGATGACAGGCTGTAGGTATTCCACACTGTTATCTTGAATGACGATTCTGTAGGGCTTTGGTAAAGGTTGAAGCCGAGTATGGACAAAAGTCCAAGCCGACAAGATCCCTAGGGTTGAAATACTACCCCCAAAGCCAGTCTGACGATGATTGATATTCGGTTGCAGAGGAACCGACAAGATAACTTGAGGATTTATGGCACTGACGGTTACAGCCATTGCTGCCGAAATTGGAATATGTTCGTGGAGATATTGTTCTACTGCTGCACAGTCTGAAGTCACGATGGTGTCCGTAGGGTAGGGCTTTTTGCCTCAGTTTATAGTGATTGGTTCAGTCCTTATCTTCATGATCGGCTCATTAGATTCATTGACATCAGTGAGCTAGTAATTGACGGGTCTCTCTTGCGGCAGCGACCATGGCTACTTTGGGGCTGAGTTGTTGGGTAAACGCTGCATTGAGATACCGTTGCAGGATATCTGATGCCTGATCGTATTGAGCAATGGCAGGGCGCAATACAGTCTGTTCTTGAATCTCTCGGAGCAGGGCAAAGTGGGGATACTGAGCCAAAATATCTGGATCAGAATAGAGAGATTTAAGGGTGGGTAAATATCCAAACTGTTGGACCACCTGCCGTTGAGCCGCTTCGCTAGAGAAAAACTGAATCACTTGCCAAGCTTCTTCTGAATGGAGACTAGTAGCAGCAATTCCCCAGCCCCAACTGCCTTGACAGGCCTTTGCCAATTGTTTGGGCTGGGACACCATAGATTGAATGCCAACTTTGCCTTGGACCGGGGAGGTAGGAGCGTTGATCAGAGACCAAGCATAGGGCCAATTGCGCATAAAGACGGCTTGCCCGTTTTGAAAGAGGCGGCGGTTTTCTTCTTCTTGATAGCTGACCGTTCCGGGGGGTGAAATGCCCTCTTTCAGGGTGGTGACGAGGAAGTCTAAGGCTGCAACAGCATCTTCTGTATCCAACCCCACTGCCAGCGTTTCTGGATCAATCCAATAGCCGCCAAACCCTGACAATACCTCTAGAAACATGGCGGTTGTACCTTCAGTCTGTTTGCCTGACCATAAAAAGCCCCAAGGGGTTCCTTGGGCCTGCAAATCTTGGGACATCTGGATCAAGTCAGCAAAGGTCTCAGGGGGAGAGTAGCCATACTGATCGAGTAAATCTTGGCGATAATACAAGGCCCCTACATCTGCTCGCACGGCAGGGTAGCGATAAAGTTTCCCTTGGAACTGCCCGCCTACCCAGGCCCCCGGTAAAAACTGAGCTTCTTGTTCCGGAGTAACTCGTGGAGATAGATCCTGCAACCACCCTGCGGCAGCGAATTTAGCTACCCAGGTGATATCCATATAGACCAAATCGTAGGGTGCATTGCCTAATAGGAAGGCTGAAACATAGAGGTCTTCGACAATATTGGAGGTGCTGGGACCTTCAATCACCTCAATATGAATCTCGGGGTGCTGGGCTTCAAACTCAGCGATCAGCGGTTTCCAGACGGGAACTTCAAAGGCAGAGACTAAAAAGCTAAGGGTGATGAGGTCTGCCTTAACGGGAGTGATATAGGAGACACTCAACAGTACGGCGCATAAAATAATACCCAGACATCTGCCAGTTTTCTGGAACAGCGCTGGGTACCGATGATTTTTCTGCAGCATTGTCGGCAGAAGGTTGATATTAGGTGCGAGGAGCACGATGAAGGGGTGGCATGATGTAGGCCCCCAGTCCTAGACCCGAAACTAGTCCAAAAAGCGTAACCACAAAGTTGTTGTATTCCCACCACCCCCAAGACTGGGCATAGAGTTCAAAGGGATAGACCAAACAGAGGCCAATGGTAAGAACCAAACCAGGTAAACCGTAGCGATTGAGCCAATAGGGGGCTTGGCCTTGGTTGACGGAGAACAGATAGCGCATGGTTACTAAGCCCATCAGAGTGCCGAAACAGCGCATACAGACGGCCATCAGATAGGGGGGCATCAACGCTAAGCCCATTTCGGGTTGGGGACAAACATGATCGCCCATGAAGTAGATGATGCTGGCAATCTGGGGCAGGATGGGCAACCCTGTAGATGCCAGGAAGGGAGCGGCCAGTGGGCCAGACACTAATCCCACTAAGATGACATCAGCAATGATGCTGCGCCAGGGACGAGGTTGTTTGACGAACTCCACCGATTGGGTGGGCCGTTCCACTGTCCGTACCATTCAATTCCTCCTAAAATTCGATACCCGGTTGGGCTTTCACGCCTTGTTCGCGGAAAGGATGTTTGACCAGGGTCATCTCTGTGACTAAATCGGCCTGGTCGATTAAATCTTTGGGGGCTCCTCGCCCAGTGAGGATGACGTGGGTGTCGGCGGGCTTGGACTGCAACCCAGCGATGACGGTTGCACTATCCAAATAGCCATGCTTGAGGGCAATGTTGACTTCATCCAAGAGAACGAGGCGATAGTCGGGATTCTGAATATAAGACAGAGCTTGTTCCCAGGCGGCTTGGGCTTTGGCGATGTCACGTTCACGATCTTGGGTTTCCCAGGTAAATCCTTCGCCCATGGCATGAAACACAAGCTGATCGGGCCAGTTCCCTAGGACGGCTTTTTCGGCAGGTTCCCAAGCCCCCTTAATGAACTGAACAATAGCGACTTTATACCCATGCCCTAGACATCTCATCACCATGCCTAAAGCAGCGGTGGTTTTGCCTTTACCATTTCCGGTATGGACGATGATTAAGCCTTTCTCTTGCGATCGCTCGGCAACTCGCTGATCCTGCACTTCTTTGCGGCGCTGCATTTTCTGCTGATGCTGCTCTGCAGTGAGTTGTGAGTCAGACGATTTTGATTTGGAAGAGACCGATTGAGTCATAGCAGTATCGGTAACAATGACTGGGCTCTTTAAATAGTAATGGTTTCTGGTAGATGCGATCATCGATTGGTTTGATAGTCCAAACTGCATCCTCATCAGCCGCAATAGCTGGAAAATCGTGCAGCTTGCCCAGTTGCTGCAGCTGATCAATGGCTTAGTAGGGATGGAAGTGGGTAGCTATCTCTAAACTTAACAAGATGGTTTTACAATCCCTTGTTGAGACTTCCAATTATCAACAATTTCATACAAGGGGGGAATGGACAGATCTATCAAACTTGATGCGACCACTCATTTTACGGAGTTGCCAAACTTCAAAGTGAAGGGAACTCCGTATGGCTCTATGTGCATCGTTTCACTGCAATTCAAGGTAGAAACAGATATCTCTAGATTCACCTATGTTCATACTCACTAGAGCAATTACTTTTTCCCAAATCAACTTAGCTTGCGAAACAGCACTAATAAACAAATGAACGCCTATACTTGGTGATGAAGCTAGCAAGCTTCCCTGGCAGATAAAGCAGCCAATATAATTCCATTCAAGAGGTTTAAGAGCTGTTGATTAAAACATCTGTCTCGTCAAATCAGAATAGCACCCAGGCCTTGCGCTAGGTATCCTCAAATGTAGTTATGGGAGATAAGTTCAAGGGATTTTCCTCGGCTTTTAGTCACTCCATTTATGCTTTATGAGTTAAGAGGAAGTCTTATGGCGGTGGGGCTTGGGTGATATTCATTTAAATCTACCACCTCTATAATTCATCCTTTGAAATAAGTCCTAAGTTCAATGCAGAACTTAGGACTTATGTCTTGTCTAGGTAGCTGATTTAGAATTTAAACGTTGTTCGAATGACCGGAATAAAAATCGGGTCGTTCGATGACGTATTGTTGGGGTTGATAATGACAATCAATCCTGGAGAGATCTTGATATTGTCATTAACCTTGAATTGATATTGGGCTTCTGCAGTAAAGTTGGGATCGTCTCCATCATCAATACCAAAGGTCCCAGCATCAACAATAAAGGGCTGCTGACCAATAGATAGGGAACCTCTACTTCCTTCCAGGAGTAAGTCTGGGAAAATGAGGTTGGCAGCCCAGTTCAACAATTTAACCTCAGAGTTCGCGACCGCATTAGCCCGGGCTAGCGTTAGGCCACCCCAACCTGAAACATGAAACCCATCAGTAATTTTGGCTTGTGCGGAAATTCCGAAGTTGTCGGTGGTTGTATCAAGCCCTCCAAAGGGATCAGAAGTATCGGTACCAATAGAAGTGATTGCATCACCTGTATCTTGGGTAATATCAATATCGCCGCCTGTATACCTGCTACGAGCATATTGAATGCCGATACCGATATCATCAGTCGGATTAAAGCCTAGTTGAGCCATAATGCCATACCGACCACTGAAGAGTCCGCTATTACCATCATCAACAGCTTCATCAGCATCATCGGCGGCATACATCACAGAGAACTCAACCTTGTCAGTGATGTCGTAAACGGCACTAAAAGTAGTCCCACCTGGGGCCCTATAGACTACTGGGTTGACTCGGAAGAACCGAGACAAGGCACCACTGCCACTGCTCTTTAGAAAAGGATTGAATGTATTGACATCATCTTTATAGTCACCCCCGACAACTGCAATTTTGAGGGTTAGATCTTCAGCTGGCTTAAACCGATAGTTTAATTCATCCAAGATTACCGTGGTACCGGGCGGGTCATTCTCGTCAAAGCCAAATCTGGCCATACTTGTTCCAGCCGCACCATTTTCATCCAATTCAGGGATATTAGCCGCTTCTAGACGAATACGCAGCCGATCTGACCCATCAAAACTGGTATCGAAATTAAGGCGAGTTCGCTGGCCAAAGAAAAATCGATCTTCACCAACGTTGCGTGCATCGGTACCAACCCCAATTTGGCTATCAATAGGATTCTGCTCGTCGAAAACAAAGCCAGATCCGAGGACAACTTCGCCTTTAAGTTTAGTTGTTGTAGAGAACTGCTGTGCCTCAACAGTTGCCACCCGAGCCTCTAAGCCATCTACTCGACCCCGCAATGTGGCGAGTTCAGCCGCAAACTCATCTTGTAAGGCTTTAAGAGCATCCAGATCTTCTTTGGTCGCAAAACGATTGCTGAGATTGTCTAAGCAAGCGTTGACTAGAGCAGCAGCCTCTCGGCGGGACATGGCTCGACTCGGGCGGAACGTGCCGTCAGGGTAACCCGCTACGCAACCGTAGCGCTCAACTAAGGACTGAATCGCTTGAAACGCCCAATCATCCGGCTGGACATCCGAAAGCTGAGAAACAGAAGTAACCTGTTCCATAGAATCAGCCTGGGTTTCTTGCATTAAATCTGAAACAGAGGTTGTTGGTGTTTCAGCATCAGCGAGTAACAGGGGTTGAGAGACTTCACTCAGTTCAGTTTCCAAAGTCTCAACCGTAGAAACCTCCGGCAGCGTTTCACTAGAGGCTTCTAATGACTCAACTGCGATCGCAGTGGTCGGTAACAACAAGGTTAGACCTACCAGAGCAGGGTTAATCAAACCGAACTTACGCCAAATCATTGACATATAAATTATCTCCTCACACTAAATAAAAATAACCAAACAACAAAGAATGGTTATTTGAGATCAAAACAGACCTAGACCTGAATCATCAGCCTGAATAGAAAGGAAAAAGAATCTGAGAGCATAATGTTGAATCTGAGTGATTCGACAAGGATGTATGAGGTAACCATCATTCATCGTTTAGCCTTCAAGATGCTTTTCCACACTTTCAACCTAGATCTTTACCAGCAATCAATACCATCAGAGAAAAGATAGAAACAACAAAGACCAGGTTAAGGAAATGACACCTAAGGTATACCGCCCATAAATTGCTCATTGCGTAGGGATGTAGACAGTTTCCTAACTAACACAAGCGACGTCAGGGATGACGACTTGAGCGGTCCTTAAAGCTTCATTGCACTCTACGCAATCTGTGGCGATCACATAGGGACATTCAAAAACCATTTTTTGTTGGCATATCCAAAACATCCTGGCTTGAACGAGCACCGGACTCATTCGTTCGCTCAAACGGGTAATGTGATGTAAATTCTAGGTTCAATATTGACACTTCTCTTCAATCCTCACACAACAAGCATCCGAGTTACTTAATCAGCAGGCGGGCCTAAGATAAAGATTCCAACTCAAAAAACGTCATTTTCCCGTAGAAAAATCAATTAAGGCCTATAAATTAGCCAATCCAAATAAATAATCACAATAAAGGACAATTTAATTGCTAGACTGTTTTTTTCGGATGTATCTCAGATGCGTCAAATATTAACAGCTTATTGAAAGCAATTTCAATAGTGAAGGACTTATTCACGGAATTTTGCGATTCACTTTGATATTTAGGATCAACGCTAAGACACTTCTGAGTAACAACAGCCTCAACAATCTTCTAACCCGGCCCTGTTCATTAAAGGAAAGAGTCCCGTTCTCATCTAAAATTTGGGTAACTGTGGAACATGGGAGGTTCTATGCCCCATCCTCGGCTTCACGAATTGACCTTGAAATTGAACAGCAATAAGTCCAGTGATCGGCTTCTGGCGTTGGTGGCTCTGAGAAATCTACCTACTTCAGAAGCGTTCCCTTTGATCAAACCGATGTTGTTTGACGACTATTTACCAGTCCGATCAATGGCAATCCGTTCCCTGGCCAGCCATCCTTCCGCTGAATCCATTTCTTTGCTCGTGCAGATGTTAGATGACCCCAACTATGAAATTCGGGCAGGTGCAGCTGGTGCCTTAGGGGTGGTCGGTGACCACAACACTGTCCAAGCGCTTTCCAGAGCTTTTTTGGAAGACACTGAGTGGCTAGTCCGCTTCAGTGCTGCGGTTTCTCTGGGGAATCTCCAAAATCCCCGGGCCGATGAAGTGCTGTTACAGGCACTGGAGCAGCCAGAATTGATTGTGCAACAAGCTGCGATCGCAGCCTTGGGAGAAATTAAAGCGTTCGAGGCTTTAGATACCCTGCTGCGTTTCGTTCAGTCCGAGGACTGGTTGGTTCGTAAGTATCTCGCCACCGCTTTAGGGAACCTACCCTGTTCCAAAAGTATTTCAGCTCTTAAATATCTAGCCAAAGACGATCATCCTCAAGTTGCCGCTGCCGCCACAATTGCTTTAGAACAAATTGATGAGCCATAAGATTGTCATTACGGGTGCGACACAAGGTCTTGGTAAAGCATTGGCATTGGGGTTTATTCAGGCAGGGCATACCGTCTGGGGGTGTGGCCGAACCGCCGCTGCTATTAAACACCTGGCTCAACAGTATCCAGCTCCCCATGATTTTGCTGTAGTAGACATTGCGCAGCCTCAACCCGTCCAAGCGTGGGCTAACCGCCTGATTCAGACTTGGGAAGCCCCTGATATCCTGATTAACAATGCAGGGATGATTAATACCGTTGCGCCGCTGTGGGAGGTGCCGGATCAAGAAATTAGTGATGTATTGGATGTCAACATCAAAGGTACCGTCAACGTCATCCGCAGTTTTTTGCCGAGCATGAAGCCCAAAGGGCAGGGCATAATCATTAATTTCAGCTCTGGCTGGGGTCGCTCAACCTCCCCGGGTGTGGCTCCCTATTGCGCCTCTAAATGGGCCATTGAGGGTTTAAATCAGGCGCTGGCCCAAGAGGTGCCGCCCGGCATCGCCACTATTGCGTTGAATCCTGGCATCATCCACACTGAAATGCTGAAAATCTGTTTTGGAGAGCAGGCCCGGAGCTATCCCTCTCCCACCGAATGGGCACAAAAAGCCGTCCCGTTTATCCTTAAGCTTTCGGCTAAACAGAATGGTCAAGCCTTAACCGTCCCCTAGTCTGGTATTGATATCCCTTTCCCCATCGTGATTAACGGTTCGTTTATCTTAAAAAGCTTAGAGGAGACCCAGGGATTGGGGACAATCTTGGGCCAAACATTACCGGCTGGTCATGTACTGCTGTTAGAAGGGGATTTAGGGTCTGGCAAAACATCCCTCGTTCAAGGTTTAGGCCAAGGGCTGGGCATCTCCGACGCCATCGTCAGTCCCACATTCACATTGATTAATGAGTATCACGAAGGGAGAGTCCCTCTCTATCATCTCGATCTGTATCGTCTCACCCCGCAACAAGTTGATGAGCTGTACTTAGAAACCTATTGGCAAGGGGTTGAAGTGCCGCCCGGGATTGTAGCGATTGAGTGGTCTGAGCGACTTTTGCATCGGCCTTCAGACTATTTATTGATTGAGTTACTCCATCAAGAAGAAGTAAGACGCGCAACGTTGCGGCTTATTGGTCAAAGCTCCGACGTTGACCTAGAACAGCTCACCCTAGGGATGAAATCTACCTCTGCCTAGTATTCAAAGCTCCTGGTGTTTCGGTATATTGGGCTGAGGGGGACAACCCAACATACCGAAACTTTGTGCGGCCCCAATACCGGATGCGCCAATCCAACCATCGCTTCAATCGCAAACGCTGTTCCCATCACCCACCCTCCCGTCGCAAAAAAATAACTTGGAAACGCCGGGGTCGCTACTTTTATTTACGGTTTATTCGATTGCAAGGAAGCCCAACTGCGATCGCACGGGGAATCGCGGTTGGGGCTTTTGCGGGTATGTTTCCTATTTTTGGATTTCAAATCCTTTTTGGTCTATTTTTAGCAGCCTGCGTTCGGGGTAATAAATTAACGGCAGCAGCAGCGACTTGGATTAGTAATCCCTTCACCTATCTGCCCCTTTTTGCCTTTAACTTCAAGGTGGGTCAATGGTTACTCCAGGCAAAGGAATTTGAATTTGATCAACTTCAAAAACTGAATTGGCAAGAACTCCTAGCGCTAGGGCCAGGGTTTATCGCCATATGGTTAACGGGCTGTTTTATGATGGGATGTTTGGCCGCAAGCATGAGCTATTTTTTGGGTCTAGGGCTAATCTTACATCTGAGGGAAAATCGCCTTTCTAAACGCAAAAGAAACTAGGTATTTTTTGGCGGCAGCACTGCCAGTTACCGATCAATACCCAAGATTCGTTTGAACAACCATGGTCAGAGCTTGCGATTCCAGCTATCGTGAAGGTTAGCCATAGAAGTTCCTTTCTTCGTTTTCGATCCAGGGGAAAAAGGGATGCTTGGAATACTCAATCGCTCTAAAAATGCAGTCAAAGCATGCATTTATCGATAGAACTTGAGCCCGTATTTCTAGAAAAAGCGCTAAAAACTACTTTGCAACGTTACAAAATCCGCACCATTCAGCCCTGAGGTATGCATTGTGACATCTCCATCCCCTCCTTCTAAATCAGAGCCATTAGAACTTGTTCCTACTTTGTCCCCCTCAACGGACCCCGCGGAGTCAATCGACACGAAACAGATCTCTCGTGGGCGAAAGTATGTCCCCTCAATCAAAGTAAGGCTAATCTCTTGGGCTATTGCTTTGAGTACATTGCCCATTCTGGCGGTGGGAACCTCTACCTACCTCACTAGCGTGACCCTTAATGAACAGTTGAGCGCCCCTCGCCAAACAGGTTCATCAAATCAAGATGAGATCCAATCGACCTTACAGAGCCGCATTCCGCCTCTACTGATTGGTACGGCTGCCATGGCAATCCTATCGGGAAGCCTGATTGCTTGGTTGCTCAATCGTGAATTACGCCCCCTGTTTAAGGCAGCTCAACATTCCAATCAACTGGTGAATCGGTTGTATCGCCGCGAAACAAGCACTGAGCCAGAGGCCGAGACACCAGACAAACTATTCGCTCTAGTAGAGAATATCGATCTTATTGAGGCACAATTACCCAGACTGCTGCATTCTCAAGAACATGAAGCGGCTCGAGCAGAACTGTTAATGCAATTTATTGGTCAACTCCATATCGCCTTATCTGAAGAGGATTTGTTTCAAACCACTGTTGCAGAGGTCCGCCAAATCTTACAAACCGATCGAGTCACCGTCTTTGCACTGAATCCTGATGGTGAGGGCACCTTTGTGGCAGAGTCTGTCGCTCCTGGCTATCCAAAATTGCAATGGTCATCTCTCCATGATCCATGCTTTAGCGAAGGCTACCAGGAACAGTACCGCCAGGGCCGGGTACGAGCCATTGACAATATTCACCAAGCCGGCTTAAACGATTGTCATATTGGATTATTAGAGCGATTTGCGGTTAAAGCCAATATTGTGGCTCCTATTCTCCAGAAAGATCAACTATTTGGTCTATTGATTGCCCATCAGTGCGCTAGACCCAGAGAGTGGCATCAATCCGATATCGAATTGTTTAGACAATTAGCATTGCAGGTGGGCTATGCCTTAGACCGAGCCCGAAATATGAGCGAACTGGATAGCCAAGTTAATCAGTTGCAGCTGTTGATGCATTTTACCGAGCTGATCCGAGGTTCATTACAATCCGAAGAGATCTTATCTAATTCAGTCCAAGAAAGCCGCAAAGTTCTCAGAGCAGACCGGGTGATCGTCTATCGCTTTGATGAAAATTGGCAGGGAACCGTTGCTGCTGAGGCCGTCCAACCTGGCGTTACCAAAATGATATGGGCCAAAATTGCAGATCCATGCTTTGCGGACAAATATGTTGAGCAATATCGAAGGGGACGAGTTCAAGCCATTAGTAGTGTTTATAAGGCTGGCCTGACCGATTGCCATCTTCAGCAGTTAGAAAAATATGGGGTACAAGCCAACTTAGTTGTCCCTATTCTCGTCGGAGAGAACTTATTTGGCTTGCTGATTGCTCATCAATGCTCTGGGCCGAGGATCTGGAAACCATCTGAGGTTGATCTCTTGACTCAAATTGGTATCCAGATCGGTCATGCTCTAGAGCAAGCAAATGTGCTGACTCGCATGGAGCAAGACTGGATTGCTAATGCCACCCATACGCATGAGGATAATCAGGAACTCCAAGTCCTTCAGAACAAACTGTCAGAGTATCTTCGTACGGGTCGATCCAGTATTCAGTTTCTGACTCAAGGGGCCGATCAACATTTGGAAACTGCCCAATCCGTCTACACACAATTACAGGCAATGATAGATTTTGCCCAAGACATCAATATCATTACCCGTCAGTTTCAATCTCATAACCATCAGATTCTTGCTCAAGTAGAATCGGCCCAGAATTACATTGATGAAAATATCAACCGACCCCACGAATTACTTGCAGCAGCCCAGTCAGCTGCCACTCAGCTTCAAGGACTTGAGAAAAATTTCCAACAGATTTCTCAAGTCCGCATCCTCGTGAGTCAGCTCTCATCTCAGATTCAATTGCAGGCGATGAATATCTCTACCAAAGCAACACAGGACTCTATTTCCCACCAAGAATTAGCCAGTTCGACCAAAAATATCAGTAGTATTGCTCAGAAGTTGGACGATAACATGACCCAAATGAAGCGATTGATAGAGTCTTTACAACAAGAGCTTCAGCATAAGACCGCTATGCTTGAACCGCTAACCCAAGGAATTAGTAATCAAGCTTCACAGCGCTTCCAGCCCACGCCACTTTCCACTAGCCTAAGCGCTGAGATGGCTCAACTCAACACTCAAATCGTCCAAATCACTCAGTTGATTAGTAGCCATCTACAAACCTCTTCAACTGCCAGCCATCAGTCTTTTGAGCTAAGCCAGTTCCTCCAATTACTAGCGACTCAAGCGAAATCCATGCAAACGTCTATTCAGCAGTTAGAAGCAATGGTTCCCGATGATTCAAAAAACTGAACGTTGACCTTGGCTTCTTCTTCAAGTTTTGGATAAAATCTGGTCTATCTCTTGAAGGGCCTTCTTAAGTTCGTTAACAATAGAACGAGTAATTGTCATCCCTCCTTGAACGAGGACTGAACCATCTAGTGGGTGAAGAATAGGCTGTTGAACCCTTTTCCCAATTAAGGTATCTAGGTCGTTAATTTCACTGAGATACATGCCAGCTGGCAGTTCTATAACAACTCCTTCCCCGAGTACTCTTGTTTGGCAGGCCAAGCGCGAATTTTCTTTGCAATTTGAGATCAGTTCCAGTGTTTTTAGCTCTCGCTTACTCTTGGGGGACAAACTCTCAGCCCCTGACTGGATATAGACATGGCAGGTGGAGCAACGTCCTCGTCCACCACATTTCCAGTTCACATTCAGCTTCTGTTGGAGCAACATGGACAAAAGATTGTTGTTGGTTTTAACTGAAACCTCGTGATCGATTGGCTCCAGCTTAATTTGTTTTGCCATAAGGATTTTACAAATAGGGGATTAATAACTTGCCAGGAATCTGCTCTAAATGAGCTGAATTAATTTTTCCAGAAGCAGTGGCTTGTCTGATTCTGCTTCCCTGGTCGATCCAGTTTTCAATTTATCTGGTTAATTTCATAGACTTATTTATTTACCGATATCAATTAGACCAATTTAGAATTAGCCAAATGAGTCACCACATCGTTGCGAGTCACTTCCAGCTGGCTAATCATAGAGCGGGTAATGAGTTTCCCTGCTTCAACTAGGATGCGACCATCAATGGGATGTAAGATATTTTCTTCCGCTCGTCGCCCCACTAAGCTCTCTATTTCATTCATATCGCCGAGATACATCCCAGAAGGGATCTCAACTACGACCCCTTCACCTAATACTTTGCTTTGACAAGCTAGGCGAGATGTCGTATTGCAGGTCGTGATCGCTCCCAAAGTTCGCTGTTCTCGGCGGCTAATGGGGGATAATTGCTGCATACCCTCTTTAATGTAGATATGGCAAGTGGCGCACATTCCCCGCCCTCCACATTCTTGTAGCACTTGTAGTTCATTTTTGAGTAACGCAGATAACAAGGTGCTGTTCGTCACAACACTTGTTTCTTGACCCAGAGGATCCAACCTAACTATCTTTGCCATTACTTTGCACTCTGAGGTTGATTATTCCTCTAGTGTTGACAGAGTTTCGTCAAAATTCACTCTAAGGGACTCACTTCAAAGACCCTCACGATGGCAACGACTTTTGCCATCCATATCTCACATTATTCGATCGCACTCAGCAGCCCCAGAAATATCTATTCTGACTGCATCCGAGATTCTCTTGCGTTCCCTAATCGCTAAAAAATGTCTGACAGCTATCTGTACGCCTTCATAAATTCATTCCCCTTAGAAACTCACATTGTGATCGTCCTGGTTCAAATGGAGACTGGATCGCCTCATTGGACTTGAGTAATGAGGGTATGGTGACGCGGACTGGTAATGGTTTGTGTGGGCTGAGTGAAGCCAGTATTAACGATGGCCTGTTCTATGTCAAAAGAGAAATAATCGCTAATGTAAGGTTCCGTACTTTTTAGTAACGTCATCACGTAGGGAGGCATCTTGACATATCCTTCAGCCTTGGGGTTTGAATCCATCATTGCGAAATAGCCACCAGGACGTAGGATTCGTCGAGCTTCTCGGAGGATATCCAGTGTAGCTGTGCGAGGCAATTCATGCAGTAGCAGGAAGGCTGACACTAGATCGAACGAGTTATCCGGCAAGCCAGTCGATTCAGCAGCGGCATGTACCCAACGGATTGGATCAGGCGATGGGTGGGAAGTCTCTAACCGATAAACTTCTGATTGAGAACGATATTGGGCAACTGTCAGGAAATATGGGGATAAATCTAGGCCAGTAATTTGTGCTTGAGGATAAGCAGTTTGGAGGGTAAAAGTCGTTACACCGACACTACAACCCATATCCAGAATCGTTCGAGGGGCAGATGAAAGCTGGGCATTGAGAGCATTGAGATAATTCTGTCGCAGCTTCATCGTATTTTCGGCGCAGGCATCGGGCCACAGTTGCGCATGAACCGCTTTGGTTGCCACTTCCACTTCTGTTGCGGCGTCCCAACTCAAGTTTCCTTGCTCATAGGCGTGAAATGGCTGTAAATAATAGTCAGGATAGATCAGATCAGGTTTTTGTATTTGCTTCAAATCCCTTTCCCAAGTAGGGTCAAACTCTAGCTCTCCGCCCCGAGAGCGGAGATACTGCACCTCTTCTTGCCAGTTAATACCGATGGCTTCTGCTCGCTTGATCATCATTGAACGAGCTTGGCGCTTTGCAAAGTTGGCCAGAGGCTTGATTGCCAAAATGCCATTAATTAAATGAGTAGCTAAGCCAGGGGATGTATCTTGTACAACCGTCATTGCTTCATTCCTTGCACTCGAGTTGGCCTGGCTCAATTATCCCATTGGCTTAATCAGGTTAGCTCAGATAATTAGGTAATGTAGGCTTGTCATTACCAACTAAGGCAAAATCTCAATCCAAGTCCCTTTGCTCACAATCCCATATAGCTCATCAACATCTTTATTCTTGAGGGAAATACAGCCCCAAGTCCAGTTTTGACGCTGATCAATTAAATGATCGGATCCTACTGGCACCCCATGAATCCCAATTTCACTGCCCACGGTATCGCTAGCCTTGATTTTGCCCTGACGTTTGGCTGCCAAGTGTTTGCGCCAAGAGTCAGCCGTCGGGTAATTAATCCAGAGAAATTTTGACCAACTAGGATGGGGATATTTGTCTTGAATTTGGAACAGCCCTTCTGGTGTTTTGCGATCGCCTTCTCGTAACTTGTCCCCTGTTGGCGCACTCCCCAACACCACCGGATAGGACTTGAGGGCTACCGTGTGCACACAAGTCAGTTTTAGACTGTAAGGAAGCCGTATAGAGCGACCTTAGCCATGGATAATCCCATTTTGATTCATGAAGACCTCA
>NZ_JANQOP010000174.1 GCF_028285745.1 Acaryochloris sp. IP29b_bin.137
CTTGACCACGTTCTCGCTTTGACAATAGATGCATTGCATTAGACTGAAACTTATACTGCAAATACATCCTAGCAATCACTCCTTAAGAGAGCAGTGCCAATCATTCCCTGCTGAACCGCCTTTGCGAGTGCTCGAAATAAGGTCTCATAGCTCATCAAGAAGTTAACAGGCCAATGCACCTGATACAAATCAATCACCTCAACCTGCAACCGGTTCAAGCTATCTTGAATCGCCTGAAGAACGGCATCTTCGCCCAAACGCCAGGGAACTGGACCGTACTTAGTCGCCAAACTAACTGGATGCTGACAACCTTGGTAGAATTTGCCTAACAGTCGTTCAGATTCTCCCCATCCATAAATTTCAGCCGTATCAAACAAGGTAATACCAGACTGTACAGCAGATTGAAATGCATCCGCGACTTCAGCTTCACCATATTGATCGCCATACCCCAAAAAGATGCGATCGCCCCAAGCCCAAGTGCCAATACCAACAGCAGAGACAAGCGGTCCATTGGAGCCAAGTTGTTTAGTGATCATTAGTCAAACTTTCTTAATATTTCTACTTCTAGTGTAATAAAAACAGGGTTTTCCAGATCACTTTAAGGGCTTAGACAATAAGAATCCTAGGTCGTAAGTCTGATCCAGATTTAACTTTTTATTACTAATACTTATCTAACGGTAATGATTTAAGACTTTTTTATTTGCAAAAAAGAAATTAGCTATAAATGAGTGCAAAGTATACCTAATAAAGGCTTTAGACTAAAAACAGTCAAGTAAAAGAAAATAAGATCCAAAGGCTTTATTAAGACTTTATCGCTTCCGGCAATGAAGGCTTATGGTAAGTCTGAATAGTCTGTTATAAATAGTCAGCATTAGCAAACAAAATAGGTTTGCTTTGTACATAAAATGGCATAGCGAAAATTTTCTTGAACCAGGTTCCAAATGGTTCCCTCATTGCAGATATTGGACTTAGAGCTAGAAATCAATGGATGCCTTTACAAATAGAATGACAAATGTTTTGGTCACACCAGGTCACATGAGTGGCCTGATACTGGGGCAGGCGAGTCCTAATGAATCGCCGCCCGGCCAAGATCTTTTGACAGGAGTAACGTCTGAATTGGGGAAAGCGATTCCCAATTTGCTTGGGGCAGCCGCTTTTCTGATTATTGGTGTCATCGTCGCCTATTTCGTTAAGTGGTTTGTACAAGCCCTTCTCTCTAAAACGGATATCGATAACCGTATTGCCCGTTGGCTGTCCGGTACTGACGACTCACGCGCAGCGGCTAATGTCGAAAAACTGCTGGCTTCGATCGCGTTTTGGATCGTCATGCTATTTGCGGTGGTCGGTTTTTTGCAGTCATTGCAACTCACCACCATCTCTGACCCTCTGACAAACTTGCTGAATAAGGTTTTGGGGTATTTACCTCAAATCGGTGGTGCCATTGCCTTAATGGGGGTGGCGTGGGTTTTGGCAACAGTGGCCAAAATAGTTGTCGTTCGGATCCTTCAGTCTTTATCAATTGATGAGAGATTAAGTGCAGCAAGTGCCGACGATGCGAGTGGACAACAGCCGGTCTCCATTAGTGAAACTCTAGGCAGCACCATTTACTGGTTTATCTTTCTGCTGTTCCTGCTCCCAATTTTAGAAACCCTCAAACTGCAAGGACCATTGCAGCCTGTGCAGGCGATGGTTCAGGATATTTTGGCCGTTTTACCCAATGTGTTGGGCGCTGTTCTCATTGGGGTAGCTGGCTGGTTTGTGGCCCGTATCGTGCGTATGATTGTCACGAATTTGCTAACCGCGAGCGGAGCAGATCGCTGGGGTCAGCAATTGGGTCTAACGCAAGCCATTGGTGGGCAAAGCCTATCAACTTTAGCGGGTAGCGTTGTCTATGTCTTTATCCTGATTCCATTTGCAATCTCTGCTTTTCAAGCGTTAGGTATCGCCGCTATCTCTGAGCCTGCGGTTGAAATGCTGCGGGATGTTCTCAGAACCATTCCTCGCATCTTCACTGCTGCAGTTATTTTGGGAGTGGCTTACGTCCTTGGGAAAATTGTGGGCGACTTGGTTTCTGGTTTGCTCGCCAACTTTGGGTTCAACAATATTTTCCAAATTTTGGGACTACAAGCTGCCCAAGAACCCACGGATAGTGTTTCTGAAGACGGTCCACTTAATGCTTCTTCCGGTAAAACTCCCTCGGAAATTGCTGGGACAGTGGTTTTGGTTGGCATCATATTGGTCTTCTTGATTCCTGCGACTGATGTTCTGCAATTCCAACCTCTAACAGGTGTGATCACTGAGCTATTAAGGATCTTGGCTCAAGTGCTGGTGGGTGTATTAGTGTTTGGTATTGGACTATACCTAGCCAATATGACCTTTAATATTGTCTCCAGCTCTGGAGGGGGCCAGGCTCGAATGGTGGCTCAAGCTGCTCGGGTTGCCATTATTGCGTTAGTCTCGGCGATGGCGCTACAACAAATGGGCATTGCCACGAATATTGTCAATCTAGCCTTTGGTCTCTTACTCGGTGCCATTGCTGTGGCCCTAGCACTGGCATTTGGCTTTGGCGGTATGGACATTGCTGGAGAGCAAGTGCGTAAGTGGCTGAATAATTTTGAGTCCAGGCGCTAATGCGAAAGTCAGACATCCTTAATTTAGTCTTTCTTTAGCTTAAGAAAGCCACTCTAGATCAATCTAGAGTGGCTTTCTTTGTATCAACATTATCTAGAAATCTGCACTTAAAGGCGTCCGAGGGAACGGAATGACATCCCGAATGTTCGCCATTCCAGTCATAAACTGAACCAAACGTTCAAACCCTAGGCCGAAACCAGCATGAGGAACCGTACCATAGCGGCGGAGATCAAGATACCACCAATAATCTTCTAGAGACAGCCCTTGGGATACGATACGTTGTTCTAAAAGGTCAAGGCGCTCTTCCCGCTGGGATCCACCGATAATCTCACCAATTTTAGGGACCAGTACATCCATTGCGGCGACCGTTTTATCATCATCATTCATTCGCATATAAAAGGCTTTGATCTGCTTAGGGTAGTCCGTCACAATAACAGGCTTTTTGAACAGTTCTTCAGATAAATATCGTTCATGCTCTGACTGTAAATCCAGCCCCCACTCCACGGGGAACTCAAATTTACGACTGGCTTTTTCTAGTTGCTTGATCGCTGTGGTATAGGTAACCCGTTCAAATTCACTGTTGATGATTTGGTCGGCAGTCTCTAAAACAGATTGATCAATCCGCAGGTTAAAAAATGCCAAGTCTTCCGGGCAACTCTCTAGTACCGATTTAAAGACATGTTTGAGAAACGCCTCTGCCAAATCCATATCACCCTGCAAATTGCAGAACGCCACTTCTGGCTCCACCATCCAGAATTCTGCTAAGTGCCTGGAGGTATTGGAATTCTCAGCTCTAAAGGTAGGACCAAACGTATAAACATTGCAGAAGGAAGAGGCCATAATCTCCCCTTCCAACTGACCGCTGACGGTCAAATAAGTGGGTTTGCCAAAAAAATCTTGACTATAATCGACTGTTTGATCTTCAGCCAAGGGAACCTGCTGAAGATTAAGGCTGGTCACGGCTAATTGCTCTCCTGCGCCTTCACAATCACTGGCTGTAATGATGGGAGTGTGGATCCACATAAAGTCCCGTTCTTGGAAAAATTGATGAATAGCAGTGGCACAGGCATTGCGAACTCGGAAGACGGCCCCTAAGGTATTGGTGCGCGATCTCAAATGGGCAATTGTGCGTAAGAACTCAAAGGAATGTCGCTTCTTTTGCAGTGGATAGGTTTCCAGATCAGCCGTTCCCCAGACCTGGAGCATCGTTGCCCGCAGCTCAATGCGTTGATTTTTGCCTTGAGACGCCACAACTTCACCATGGATCGAAACAGAAGAACCGGTATTCAGTAACTTAAGCGTCTCCTCATACCCTGGTAAATCGGGATTGAGCACCACTTGCAACCCCTGTAAAGACGAGCCATCGTTGAGATCAACAAACGCAAAGTCCTTGAGTTCCCGTTTCGTGCGAATCCAACCTTGAACCTTAACGCTTTCGCCAGGTTGTCCATGGCGAATAAGCTCAACAATCCGTTTAATTTCCATGCAAAAATGCCGCTTTGCTTGTTACAAATACTATCTTCTGTATGTTGACATATGCTGGCTTAAGTCTAGGCAGACTCATCCTCTCAGACATTTGTTGACGCGTGAAATTGCCAGATCAATAGTCTTTATGCCAAATTAGTGACTATTAGAAACATACCTTGCCCAAAACCGTCTCGAAATGAACAATCGTTATATAATTGTTTTTCGATTTAGGTATAAAAATTAACTAGGGTTTAACTAACTATGATTCGCCCTCTGCCCTCTGTCACGCTAATGGCTATTTCAGCCTCCCTCACGCCAATATCAGTAGCAGCCCAGGTCTCCACTCCTCAGGTGCCTGAAACCACCAGCCCTGTGACCGTTGCCCAAACTACTGTATTGACGCCCGATAGCAAGAACCTAGTTAATCAGCAAGCCTACGTCCTAGGGCCAGGCGATGAAATTCAGCTCACCATGTTTGGTCAGCCCGACCTTTTCACCACAAACTACCGTGTTCTTGTCGACGGAACGGTTAGTCTACCTTTAATTGGTCGAGTACCAGTAGCTGGTCGCTCGATTGGTCAAGCGGAGCGGGAAATTTCACTCCGCTATACTCGCCTCTACAGACGGCCTTACGTCACCATGGTTTTGGTCAACGCTCGGGTCGTCACCCTCGCCGTCACGGGTGAAGTCAGACGCCCTGGCACTTATCCAGTTGAATCTCCAGGTCAGATCCCTACCGTGACCCAACTGATCCAGCTAGCAGGGGGAACTTCACAATCTGCTGATTTAAGCCAAATTCAAGTCCGCCGCCCGCAACTCAACGGTAGGGATCAATACATCACCGTTAATTTGATGAAGCTACTGCAAGAAGGGGATTTGAGTCAAAATTTGGAGCTGCGAGATAAAGACACTGTTATTATTCCGGCCTCCACTGAAGTCGATTTGGCCAACTCCTTACTCGTTAGCAATGCGAGTTTTTCAGCCGATCGATCGGAACCGATTAATATCGCCATTATTGGCGAAGTATATCGTCCTGGCCCTCATACGATTCGTCCTGGCAGTGCAGAAGTGGAAGAGGCCGGCACGCTGGGCAGTTCAAGAGCAACGACAACCGAACTGCCGACCGTTACCCAAGCTATTCAAACTGCTGGGGGTATTAAGCCCGAAGCAGATGTTCGCAAGGTTCGGGTCATCAGACGTCCCCACAATGGGACCCAACAGGAAATTGATGTCGATCTTTGGAAACTGCTTAAAGAGGGAGACCTTTCCCAAGATATTGCGCTTCAGGCTGGCGATACCGTCGTTGTGCCCAAAGCTGTTGGCTTGACAGCGGCTGAGATGACTGAACTGTCAACGATTAGCTTTGCACCTTCAACGATTGACGTGAATGTCGTTGGCGAAGTGAGAAGACCAGGAGTTGTCAAAATTCAACCCAATACGCCTCTCAACACAGCTGTCCTAGCGGCAGGGGGATTTGACAATAGTCGAGCCAATAAAAGTAAAGTCAAACTTATTCGCCTGAATCAAGATGGTACCGTCGTTGAAAGAGACATCAAAATTGATTTCAGTGAACCCGTGAACGAGGAAACGAACCCTGCCCTGCGGAACAATGATGTCGTTGTCATTGGTCGTTCTGGAATAACCAAGTTCGGTGATGGTCTCCGTAATGTCCTCTCCCCCATTACGAGTGGTTTTGGGTTATTTAGGATCCTGTTCTAAATCTTGGTTTGAGCAAACGTGCATAACCTGAGTTTCAGGCCAGCTGCAACCCTCACCTACGCGTAGGCTCTTACCTACGGCCCTTCGCACAAGCGCTCCAATCATGGGCTAAGCCCGACCTGAGGTTGCGGAGGTTAAGCCCCTCACCCCTTCAACAACGGCCCATCAACTATCATGCTGTTGTTGCGTTTTTGCCTGATAAACATCAAAGTGGGCACATGCCCGATATGATCATGGGCAACATTCATGGGATAGGTGAGTATGCGCATCCTCTTTGTTTCGGCAGAAGTTGCCCCATTTGCCAAAGTTGGCGGCATGGCAGATGTTGTTGGGGCACTTCCCGCTGTGCTTCGTCGTATGGGGCACGATGTCCGTATTTTTATGCCATACTACGGATTCCTACCGGATAAAATCACCATTCCTAAAACGCCCATTTGGTCAGGCTCCGCGATGTTTGAAGACTTTACGGTCTTTGAAACGACCTTACCCAAAAGTGATGTTCCACTTTATCTCCTTAAACATTCAACCTTTGCTCCACGGCATATTTACGGCGGAGACAATGAAGATTGGCGATTTACCTTTTTTGCCAATGGAGCAGCAGAATTCTGCTGGAATTATTGGAAACCTGAGATTGTTCATTGCCATGATTGGCATACGGGAATGATACCGGTCTGGATGCACCAATCTCCAGATATTTCTAGCGTCTTTACTATCCATAATCTGGGTTATCAAGGACCTTGGCGGGGGCGCTTAGAGCAAATGACGTGGTGCCCTTGGTATATGCAGGGGCACAACACCATGGCTGCGGCGGTTCAATATGCCGATCACGTCAATACCGTATCCCCTACCTATGCAGAACAGATTCAGACGCCAGCCTATGGGGAAACCTTAGAAGGATTAATGTCTTTTATCAGCGGCAAGCTAGTCGGTATTTTGAACGGGATTGATGTTCAATCCTTCAATCCTCAAACTGACACCTTGATTCCACAAAATTTTGCTGTTGATTCATTAGAGAAACGGGTAGCCAATAAAATCGCTTTACAGGAAGAACTGGGTTTAGAAGTAAACTCCAAGGTATTTTTAGTCAGCATGATTGCTCGTTTGGTTGAGCAAAAAGGCTTGGATCTGGTCATTCAAGTTTTAGATCGCTTTATGGCCTACACAGATGCCCAGTTTGTTTTATTGGGTACAGGCGATCGCTACTATGAAACCCAAATGTGGCAAATTGCTTCCCGATTCAAGGGACGGATGTCTACCCAATTGCTCTACAATCCTGGTTTATCAAGACGTGTGTATGCTGGAGCAGATGCTTTTCTAATGCCCAGTCGTTACGAACCGTGCGGAATTAGCCAAATGATCGCGATGCGGTATGGCTGTGTTCCCATCGTTCGTCGAACGGGAGGGTTGGTTGATACGGTGATGCATCATGTTCCTAATGAGCAACTTGGAACAGGCTATTGTTTTGATCGGTATGAGCCCCTCGACTTGTATACCTGTATGATTCGAGCGTGGGAAGGATACCATTACCAAACGGCTTGGCAAAAATTACAACAAAGAGGAATGCAGGCAGACTTTAGCTGGGATAAATCCGCTCAGGAATACAACAACATGTATTACAAAATCTTTGGAGTATCGCCTGCTGCTGAATCAGCGTAAAGCTTACATCGATTTAGTTTGCCAATGTGACACCAAAGACAGGATGACCGTCTGCTCTTATGAGACAATGCAATAGTAATAAGATACATGCGTTGAAAGCGGAGCTTAGGGAACATCAGCTCCAAAACTAAATTAAAATCAGTTATTCAAAGTTAGCCGATAGTTTTATTAGCTATGAGCTATGCTCATCTACTTCATGCTGAATCGACCACTAGAAAGTAACAATTTTTTAGCGTGAACGCTGTCCACCCCTAAGCCACCATTTGACCATTTGACCGTTCAATTCTAATCTCTGAGTTTTACTATGACCATTTATATTGGCAATTTGTCCTATCAAGCTACTGAGGATGATGTACGAGAAGTATTCACTGAATACGGTACGGTTAAGCGAGTAGTCCTTCCTGTTGATCGCGAAACTGGTAGAATGAGAGGGTTTGCATTTGTAGAAATGACCGAAGATAACGACGAAGAAACAGCCATTGCTGATCTAGATGGAGCAGAATGGATGGGGCGCCAATTAAAAGTCAATAAAGCCAAGCCGCGCGAACGGTAAATCTTTGTACACGGCTTGAATGGCAAAGAACATTATTTCTGCCCTTCCTCAACCTCAAGCAGCAAGTAATGGTTTTGTCTCGCACCATCCCGAATAGTAATTCCCAATATACAGAAAACCGCTTTTTTGTCCTAAACCCTGGAATAAAGCGGTTTTCTACTGTATGAACTTCGGCGTATGGTTATTAGTGAGCGATAGACGCTTGAATTTAGCTGACTAGGCTAAGTTTTCAAAGAGACGATGCTCCCGGCTATTTAAAAGTAAATTAAATAGGCAAAGAATTAACGTTGCCAAGCAGTATAAATGGAACCTGAAATCCAGCAACTACATGGATAGATGGTTTAGTAAGACTATGAGTACCCAGTTGGGAATGACTAGGTACTCAGTCTGTGTTTTCGAATTCGCTAACTAAAGCTCTTGACTAGCTTCCTCGACTCGCAGTTTGAGCATAGAGAAGAATCAAGAATACGCAAGGAACGAATACGAATAAAGCGGTGGCGATTGCACCTAAATCATTAACTGGCATAGGAATTAATCTCTATCTCATCTGGGCATTTATAAACTTTACAATACCATTTTTGCTAAGCTTCTTTGGAAAGATTTACCGATGCTTGCCAGGAGAACCCTTGCTTGGAAACAGGAGTAACGGCCTACTATCCGTTCTCTTGCACAAGCTTATCAGGTCGACTATAAGGGCTTGGTTTTGATGGAAGCAGGCCCTAAAACTAGCGTTTGACAGGCTAAACGGAACGTCTCAGGTTTTCGCTTAAGCTTGACGTTCTCCACGGGTGTGCGAGGAGAAAGGTTGTCCATACCCTCTACAACCTCAATAATGCATGTTCCACATTGTCCATACCCTCCACAGTTCATTAACTTCCCCTTAAATGTGTAGAGGTCAATTTTGCTATCCAGTGCAACAGAGCGCAGATCGTCCTCTTCAGTAACCTCTATCTCTTGATCTTCATTAACAAACCGAATGCGGGACATAGTGAGCGATATACCTTTTATCTGAATTTGTTTTAGCAAATGTTTACAGGTCAAGGGACGAGCAGAGCAAACTTAGCAATACCGAAATCTATTGACGCGCAACTTGATTCGACTGATGCACGAATTTCAAATCGTTAAGTTCTCTTGCATTGAGTCCCCTGTATAGTTACACTTCGTTATACACTTTATTGTTTCGTATAGTACATTAGGTTGCCCTCAATCATTCCGACTGAAAAATCAACTAGCCTTGGTTTCTTGGGTCTGAATGAGTTTTGCTTGTTTTAATAATAATCAGCATATTAGCTAGTGCAGTTGAATTCTCGTGACTTCAATGTCGACTTGGGTATGCCACGTAAGCACCAAGTATGATTCAATGAATCACAGTGGCAACAGCAATTGGCTTAAATTACTGAATTACTGCAATTGATACAAGAAGGGCTTCATAAACAGTTCGTTTGTGGGGTCTTATTAGGATCGGCCCATTAAGAAAATGCTGCAAGTAAAAGTATTGACGTTTTAAGAGGAGGAGCGTAGTCGATGGGACTACCCTGGTACCGAGTACATAC
>NZ_JANQOP010000176.1 GCF_028285745.1 Acaryochloris sp. IP29b_bin.137
ACATCTTTGAGCTGAGGCGGTAAGTTAAAGGTCATGGGATTTGGCCTCAGCTTGGCAAAAGAGTTGGGGCGGCGCATCGGCAAAGTATTTGAACAGGGCTGGACAGAGCCACCCTTCCATTTCCTCCGCCGACCAGCGATACCAATGGCCACCAAATTCTGGCCGCAGCCAGTCTAGCTGAGCTTGATACCCCGGAAAAGGGGTTTGAGCAAAGATCAGCTTAAATCCTTGCTCAGCTTTAGGAATATCGACCACCAACCGATCGATCATTTGGGGAATACCACTAACAAAGGGTTCCTGCACTAATCCCGCTTGCGGATCGTCAAATACCCACGTCTCTTCATATCGATAAGGGGCAATTACCATAATTGAATTTGCCATTGCTGGATCTCCTTGTCTTACACCATGCTCTGTCGCGCTTCGATCAAAAAAGCATTGGCTTGTTCATAGTTAGGCCGTTCTGGCAGTTGGGTTTGGGCAAAGGCTTGCTCGAACTCCCGATGGAGCTGCAGCCGCCACTGATCCACCTGGGGCCAAGTCCAGTCCTCGTATTTTATCCCTAGCAGACGCTCACGATAGTCACTCATATCGACGGGGACAAACCCTTCCTTGAGAACGGTAATTCCAGACAAGAGTAGCCGAATCAGATGCATCGCATGTTTCCAGCGGATATGGCCTTTGGACCGTAAATCCTGCTCCATTTTTTTGAACTGGGAGAGGGCATAGCCGTTGTAGGTTTGATAGACCAATCGGGATAAAAACATAGTCCGTTGGTCAAGCAACGTTTGTGCCAGGGGCGTAGCCGTTTCAATTAATGGGGAATAGAGACATTCCAAAACATTGGGGTTGGCCTTAAGGGCTAACAAGATAAACTTCTGCAGTTCCCAATAGCATTCTTGAGCCGGTTTATCTTCAATTTGCTCGGGAATGCCATACAGGGACCAATGTAAGCGGGCTGGGGGGAGGTAGATGCCTCTGCGATCGCAATCTGAAGACGGGTCATCCAGACCATAGGCCCGCGACCCCACAACACAGCGATAAATCACATAATCTTGTAGATTGTAGTCTGCCAAAAAGTCAGGCGCATTGAGCCCTTGAGTCTGATGGTGCTTGCGCAGGCTAAACTGATGCCGCTGCAAATGTAAACAGCGACCATCTGGCAGTTCAATCTCATAGGCATGGGAGTTATCGGTGGGGGCTTTGACAATCTTGCCGACCGCTCCCGCTAGACAGGACCCTGTCTCAGTGTTAACGTCGACCCGGCTGACCACTTGGGTCCCCACTGGCACAATCAAATGGGGTTGCATAGCGGTGTATCACAACCTTTGTATTACTTGTATCACGAGCGTTTATGACTACCCACCATCAACGAAGATGGACAGAAAAAATAGGTAGAACTTAATTGTAGTATGCGTAATACACAACAGCCAGTCTTTGTAACTATTCAGCATTGATGCTGGCGTTGTACACCAGTTGATTCGGCCTATAACGCTTCCACCGTAACCGTATAGCGGAACTGTTGCCCCCGTTCAAAGGAACCGACCCAAATCGAATATTTGCCAGCGGGCAGTTGGGTGGCCAGCCAACCCGCATCTTTACCCTGAGCTGAATCATCCAGGCAATATAGACGATTCCCGGGACCTTTGATCAGTAAGGTGGTGTCCTTTTGACTATGGACTTGTAGCCTTAACTTATTAGTATTGTTCTTCAGCACCAAGATGTGATCTGGGGTGGGAGACCCATAACCCAGGCACATATTCTTTTGCTGATCTCGCTCTCCCACGATTCGATGGAGGGCAATCGTTCCCTTGGCATAGCCTTGGGCTCGTTGGGCACTCAACTCTGAAGATAGGCTTAGGCTTGCAAAATTGGCAGGATTAGCCTGAGTTGAGGATTGATCGATCAGGAGCCCCCAGATTACGGCAACGAGGAGAGTCGTGGGCACAAACCACCCTTGTCCTTGCCACTGTCTAAAGCGGTTATCCATAACTTGCACCTTAACGCCCAGGTTGACGTTATATGAGTTAGGTTGACATCTACACTTGCTCTATTGTCCAGCATGCCCAGATATCTCATCCATTCTGCGCTTCTTTAGCCAAAATCATCAGATTTGAAAGATTCCTTAAGAATCGCTGCTCTCTCCCAACCCATTGGCGATGCCAGACAAGCTTAAGGCGCTAGGCTTCCTAAACTCAGGGGAATCAAAACGCCCTCTGTGGTCAGCCCCAGATGGATCGGTTCTTGTGACCGGATGGCCTTACCGGTTAACGCACATCGGGTATCCGTTTGGGCTGTAGCTGGGAAAGAGGCTGAAATGTGATCGCGTTGTACAGTCGGGGCGAAATCCCCTGACTTTTGTTGGACGTAGTTCCAGAGAATATCTCTAATCAGGGCTTGATACCCTTGATGACCTGAAAGGTTTTTGAGTTTATCTTTCAACTCTCGCTCCAACCGAATACTGGTCACCTGCATCTCAGTGGTAGGGACGGAATGAGTGACAGACATTTACAATTCCTCAAAAATATACGACGGCCTGAATGAAAATTGTACTACGATTGTAGTATATTTGACCTGATTACCGCATTAGGCTAAAAGTGAATGAAAAATCCGTCTGAATTCGCATCTATAAAGCTAAACATGAGAAATCCATCTGAATGTCAGTGTTTCTAGATAGACGGTGGAGGATTTCTGCATAAATCGCGAGGGGGTTGAGGGAAGTGTTGAAGTTCAATTACGGAAAACAGGGAACTGTTTTAGAGGCTGTCGCCGATCCCATTGAAGATGTGATCAATCGCCACATTATGCTAGCCATGCGCTTGGCCCAACCCATTCATATGGAACCCAGTTTTGTGTCTCTCATTGTGCCACCGGGTGTTCCTGAGCTGAAGGCTTTGGAGTTAGAACTGGCTCAGGTGAATTGTGATGCAGTTGCGGTTGACGCCGATGCCCGTGAATCTGACGACCCCAAAGAATTCATATCGGGTGATTTTCCTCGCCACGGGAGAGAAGTGATCATGCGAGGATTTTGGTTGACGGAGCATCCTGATGCGGAAGAGGGGATATTTGTCACTTCTCTGACTTCCGGGATTGAAGCACAGATCGAAGAACTATGGACCTACCAACCCATTACTTTCCCCTAGATCCATGATTGTTGCCTCGGGATATCCACTACAGAATGGCTTTTTAGGGACCAATTCTGGGTAGAGTAGGTATGCTGAACCAACGCTTGAGAAATATATGTCCCTTGAAATGTTACGAACGCTCGTGTGGACAGATTGTCGCCTAGCGCTTGTCTTTTTGGTGTTTTTCCCCCTGGGCTTACTGGTGTGGGCTATTATCGAAAACGCCCCACCCATCAGTCGGCTATTAGTGATTTACTGGAGAGTCGCCAGTTTACTGCTGATTACGATGTACTTGATGATGGCTCAAGTCCCGCTCAGCTTTATCACCCTTTTCCTCGCGATGCTGTTAATCCCCGTCAGTCTCTGGTTCTGGGTGGATCTAAACGAAGAAATTGACGATCGGCGCGGCAAGCTCAAGTTGGCGCTGACGGCTTGGCGTTGGGCAACCACCTTATTCTGTCTGATCTCGGCTGTATTACTGGCACCGTCTCTAGGATGTGCGGGATCTAAAGCTGCGATCGCAACGGCCCAATGTCAAGTCTGGCTAGAACCTGCCTATGGTGTTGCTGCAATCGCACACGGTAGTACTGGCGTCAGCCGGATCAACATCTTAGCCACCCTGGCTTTGATTTTGTATGGGTTCTATTTCGGTTACTTCCTGCTCTTCCGTCTCTCTAAGCAGGGGCGCTCCGCGACCGGGTATTAATGGTGGAGCAGGAGGCGAAGCATAAAGGATGTCCGTTGGTCACCGACTAGAACAATACACCCTCCAACGCCCTCAGGAAGTTTTAATTGTTAAAGCTGAAATTGCGGGTGAAGCGGATGAAATTGCAATATTTCGAGGTTTTTCAAGTTCACTGATGCGGCCAACGGCTTTCGATGTTGATGTTCCTATCTTGCCAGAGGACGCCACAATTCTGTCGATAGATCGACTGCAAGGTCCTTACGATCCGGCCAATCCTCATTACTTGGAGCAAGATCTCTCCTGGGAAGACTTTTTATCTGTCTTATCAGAGCTTGGTCTATAAAAAGAAGGGGGCTGCAAAGGGTTGGAGTAGGGTTGACCCAGCCGGGGTTTGCCCTTGACCATGGGCATAGAGTCAAGGGGATCATTGATTAGCTTTTGGGGGGTTCAAGACGGATGAGCTGCCCCGCTAGGGTATCGGTCAGAACATATAGCAAGCCATCTGGACCTTGGCGAACATCGCGCACCCGTTGGCCGATTGCAATCGATGTCTCGTTAATGACCTTACCGGATTGATCGACTTCAATGCGGCGAATATCTTGGGACACCAATCCTCCCGCAAATAGATTGCCCTGCCATTGGGAAAATGGAGCGCCTGTATAGACCGTCAGCCCAGAAGGTGCAATGGACGGTGTCCATATCACTTCCGGATCCACCATCCCTGGGAGTGACGTTTCTGGAGAAATCAGTCCACCAGAATATTCCCGACTATGGGTTGCCAGGGGCCAACCAAAGTTGTCACCCGCCTCAAGTCGATTCACCTCGTCGCCGCCCCGAGAACCATGCTCAGTTGCCCAAACCTGGTTTGTGGTTGGAGCTAAGGCTAAACCTTGGATGTTGCGATGTCCATAGCTCCACACTTCCGGAGCAGCATTAGGATCGTTCAGAAATGGATTGTTAGAGGGGATCGAACCATCGTCCTTGATACGAATCACCTTCCCGAGGTGGCTATTCAGGTTCTGCGCTTGTTGGCGAATAAATTCACCTTCAAGTTCGACGGGAGGGTTACCCCCATCGCCAATGGAGGCCAGCAGGGTGCCATCAGGCAGCCACACTAGACGGGAGCCAAAGTGTTGGGCTCTGGATTTTGTTTGTGAAACTTTGAAAATAATCTCCCAATTGCTCAACTTACTTCCATCAAAGGTTGCTCGGGCAATGTGGGTGCGGTTAGCGGCTGGAGTGCCGTTTGAATAGGTAAAGTAGACGAGGCGATTTTCTCCGAAGCGGGGATGAACCACGATATCCATTAATCCCCCCTGGCCCTGAGCAAACACTTCCGGCACCCCCGGAATCGGGCTCGGATCAAGCATGCCATCCCTGACAATCCGTAGTCGCCCTGGGCGCTCGGTAATCAGCAGGTTGCCGTCGGGTAGCCAGGCCATGCTCCACGGACGCTCTAAGTTTTCCACCAAGGTGACAGCCTGAAAGTCTGCATTGGCCTCAGTCACGGTCGTTGGGGTCTGCCCAACGGTAGAAGGTTCAGATTGTGATTGAAGTGCGCATCCTGATAGGCCTAAGACTGCGATCGCAATCCCTACGGCAATGTGGGCATAGATCGGTTGAGCAAGATTTCGATCAGGTGAAGACATCGTTTGTGGTTACCCATTGAGGTAATGGCAGGGTCGACACTGTTTGCAAATCCTAGCAGTTCTGCTGGCAATGTCGCCCTCAGGAGGCGCTAGGGAACTGCAGGTTGGATTGTGGGGAGGACAAGATTCGAGACAGGAGCGATGCCAATCCTAGTGATCACAATCTTTTCAATCAGTGTATGTTTGATGACACGCCTTCCGTGGCAGGGATGCCAAGGGCGCTCTCGGAGGATGCTCTATCTGCTTTACATATTAGATGGTGAGCGGATTTGGTAGGCTGGAACTATAGCAAAAACGTTGAGATACACTGTTGACATCGGAGTGCCATGGATAATTCTTTAGCATCTGTCTATCTTGGAATATTTTTAGTTCTAGTTTGTCTTGCAGGCTGGTTTGTATTTCGCCAGGTTCTGAAAACCCGTAAATCTGAACTCACTATTACCAAGCTAGAATCCAAGTTTAAGAAGGAAGTGGGCACCGTCGAAGAATATTACGAACTCGGTAGCATCTACTTGAGAAAAAAACTTTATGTCCAAGCGGTCAGCCAACTCAAGAAGGCCTTAAAAGCGGCGGAATCTGAAATGGGTGCTCTGCCATCTGCTGACACTGCCGAAGATGAGGATGCAGATGCCTCGGGAACCAATCCAATCATTGAACCTTTAGCACCGCTATACAATGCCCTTGGCTATGCCTACTTTGGTCAAGAACAGTTTGATTTAGCGATTCGCAACTATAAGGAAGCGCTCAAATGCAAGGCTGACTACCTAGTGGCCATGAATAATCTAGGCCATGCCTATGAGCGGAAAAAACTAATGAAGCAGGCGTTAGAAACCTATGATGAGGTGCTATCTCAAGATCCCAAAAACGACACCGCTAAGCGTCGTTCCAGAAGCTTACGGAAACAGGTTGCTGTTTCGGGGTAGAACAGATGCCTGATGCACTAATGTATGGCGATGAGGAGATGTATGTTGTTCTGGAAACCAATCAGCCTGAACAATTCATAACCGCTGATGAACTAAGGGGTAAGCTGATATCGGTCCTGAAAACACAACAATCGCAGCTCCCGCCTGATTTGCAAGATATTCCCACAATTGAAGAGCAGGCAAAACATCTGCTCTCAACCGGGTGTGAATTGGATCTCGGGCCAGGGGAGTTTCTGCAATGGTATGTAGTGCGCTTAGAAAAATAAGCGCACTACATACCATCTGAAACGATGGGGGCAGTTCGCAGACCATTTTTACTGCGAACCTACAGCCGAATATAATGCTCGGAACCTCCGAACAGGCGGATGTTCATGATCTAGATAGTCTTCAAAAGACTGGCAAGTCAACCCCAAATCTTCAAAGGTCTCTAATTCTTTGTAAGTCAGGGGATATGGTATGTTGCCCAGTGAATCTGTCTCTTCTCGACCCCTGGCAATCACTAATAACTGTCCCAGTGGCGCTATCAAACTACTGATTCTTGAGAGGGCAACAGCGCGCCACTTCGGAGGAAGCACTTGTAAGGTATAGGATTCTAGAACAAAGTCAAACCCTTGAGACCAAGGGGTTGGAGGGGCAAGCAAGTCTGCGACCTGGTAGGACGCCAGCGAATTGGGAAAGCGGTGGTTGCACTGTGCGATCGCAGTCGTCGAAACGTCAAAGGCGACAACCTCAAACCCTAACCTGGATTATTCACAAGGGCTTCAAACACTGATGACAAGGAAACTCCTCAAAACAGCCTGTAGTTCAAACAAATGTTGGACCTAATCTGTGGAGAGGTGTTCGAGGCACTCCAAAAATCGTCATGAATAATCCAGGCTAACTCCGCCAAAAACTCAGCATCATCCCCATAGCCACAACCAATGACCAGAGCCGTTTTACCTGCCCCTTTTTATCCCTGAGCAATGCTCCACTCAACTAAGTTTGGGTTGGGGGCTAAATCAGCCCAAGGCACGGCAGCATAATCATCTCCAGCTTCTGCATAGAGGGCCTCAAACCATCCTTTGGCACCTGCACGGGCCAGAAACTCTGACGCTAATTGTTGGGCACGGTGACGAGACATGATGGGCAGCAACTTAGAAGACAGCGAAGTCGCCCCGCTCCGCTTCTTCGCTACCGTCAACGAGACGCTGATAATACTCGAATAAGGTGTCTTTACCGGTTTCAGGCGTGGCGTCCGCATCATAACGCCCGGTTTCGGCATCGAATACTAGCATCGATTCCGTGGCATAGTAATGGCCGATCCGCGCCAACTCCGCTTTGGCGGCCAGACTCGGCACAATTTTGGCAATCCCGCCTAATACCGTTGCGATCGCACTCAAAAACCCAGGCGGTACGCTTTTGAAGCGGGGTGGGCAGTCCAGCAGTTTAAACAGATATTCTCCCTGCTCCAAGGGCGTGAGGGCCGGTCCAGGCCCACCGATCGGCAAAATTTTGTTCTGCAGTGAAGGGTCTTCGAGACAATCCACGATATAGGCCGCCAAATCTGGATCGCTGATCGGTTTGCAAGCAGTCAATTTGCCATCACCAAACAGATAAAATGGCTTCCCGTTCTGAATCTTTGCGACCTGTCCCGCCAGGGATTTGAAGTAGGCAGTTGGTCGAACAATGGAATAGATTAACCCGGATTCTCTCAACGCTTTCTCGAAAGCAAGCTTGGCATGCTGAAACGCAAGGCGCGGCTTTTGCACACAGATGGCTGACAACAACACCATCTGCTTCACCCCAGAGTCTTTCGCCAAGGAGAGAACATCCATATGGGCTTGATAGTCAATGGCCCAGGTGTCTTCCGGCTCACCTGTCCGGGAGGCTAAGCAGGACACCACTCCGTAGAACGGTTGATTCTGGAAAACATGCTCAGCCAGGAACTTCGGATCTTTGACGTCGCCGAAGCACACCTCAGTCCCCTGTAACAGTTGGGTGGTTTTTTCTTGGGTGAGCTGCCCCCCAACCCCTGCCTGGGGCCGAGCGATACAAACAACTTCGTAACCGCGCTTTACCAATGCGGTGACGGTGGCTCGCCCAATCGTACCTGTACCGCCTAATACCAAAATGCGACGTGTCTCCGAAGTGCTGGCGTCAGTCATAGGTAATCAATGCTGTGTTGTAGGACTCTATTCGTAGCCTACCAGTTAGTCGCTTCTAGCCAATAGTGTCACCGATGAAGGACAGTTTGAAACCAGCTCTTAAGGCGCGACAATCCACACAATGATTAAAAAGAGAATTTCCAACATATAGCTAATGAAAACGCTTGGGTTGAAAAGGCCATCCCAGAGATACCCTGTGCGTTTGGAAATGGTATTTCGTTTATAGGCACGACACCAGCCACCGTATATAGCGGGTCCCTTCAAGTTGCAATCGGTGATCAAAATTTCTTCTATTTCGGCTGCGCGAGGATAAAAACCTCGCTGGAAGTGCTTCCATTGACTTTCCAAAATCCAGAAGAAAAATGGAATGGCACATCCTAGTAAGGGAATCAGGCTTTGTGATTGCTGCACTGCCAGGGCAATAACAGCTCCTGTGCCAGTGATACCCAGTGATTTAATGACCCAAATTTGTCTGTTGTAGTCCTCAATAGTGGTTTGGAGAAAAAAGTATTCCTCTTTGAGTAATTTCCGCTCGAAGTCATCATCCATAATCTGCTCATTGATAAGAAGTACATCTAAGATAAATTTTGATGAGAATCAATCGCCTAAATTAAGGTAGCTTTATACAGTCATATTCTTAAATTTTTCTATCTATTAAGTTCTATATCCTTGAATTTATAGGGTATGCCAATCAGAAATTACTAGAATTGTATGCGTTTAGCCTTTGCCCACATCATATGTCTGAACTGACTTGGACATCTATCTGATCTCCATGCTTGCAAGCCCCGAACAGGCTGGGATGCCAAACGAGTCACCGATACATTGTGCGCTGATCTCAAGCAGATGCAGAAGGAGCATGGGCTACGACCGGATTTGATCTTTTTCACGGGTGATGCAGCTTTCGGGCAAATTGGCAAAGCTAAGGGACAGACTATCGTGGAGCAGTTTCGAGATGCCCATGATTTTTTAACGGCAGTACGTGAAGCCTTTGACCCGGTAGTCGAACAACGAAACCTTTTTCTGGTGCCGGGTAATCATGATGTGAATAAAGATGAAATTTCAGACTTTGAAACGTTGTGGTTAAACAGTCAAAACTCACTCGATACCATTACAAAAACACTGCACAAGAATGGAACAGAGTGGCAAAGGCTTATAGGGCGATTGAATGACTATGCTCGCTTTCTAGGAAACTATGGCTATGACCATTTACTGACGGGACCAGAGCATCTAATTTATGCCGATGCCCGTGAGATTGCTGGCTTGCGAGTTGGTATTGCTGGGTTTAATTCTGCCTGGTCTTCAAGTGGTGCAGGACGATCTGAAATAGGGAAATTGTGGATGGCAGGGCGGTATCAGATTGAAACGTTACGTCAGCAGCTGCCTCCCCATGATTTTGCAATTGCTCTTATGCATCATCCAGCTAACTGGCTTGTACCGGAGGAAAATCCGACATTTGGTAGAGCGTTGGAGCGTGATTTCCAGTTTGCACTACATGGTCATGAGCATCAAGACTGTGTAAGAGCTGAATCCTTAACTGGCCACACAGTCATTTCGGCAGGGGCCTGTCATGAATGGTCTGAGAGTAAGAATAATGGCTATAATTTGGTCCGTCTTGATCTCAAAGTTAGGACAGGCGAGGTTTGGTTGCGTCAGTATGACAATACTGGGGGAGGGTGGATACCTCGTATTGTGGCCAATCGAACTGACCCTCATGGTTGTTGGCCCCTTAAGCATTTAACCCCCTGGATAGAGAAGCTATCAGACAAAGTTTCTGACAAAGCAGCTCAAGTTCCCAAGGATAAGGGTGGAATTGACCAAAGGGACATTAAAAGCAGCGAGGACGATAAGGTAGTTCACTCGGATATAGCAGTAAATGTTGATCCGGCAGTGGATTATGAGCAGCGCTATAAAAAAGCTGTTGTCAAACGGTTAGATTATGTTCAACTTTTTGGAATCGAAGTGCCCAAGGAGGCTAGGGCATACTCCTTAACAGTTGCCTATGTTTCTTTGAATCTAGCTGATGAAGAGGAGCTAGAGGACACTGATACGCCTGACTCTGATGATGAACTAACCGATACAACACTGACATCGCTTGCAGCTGAAGATGTATTTAATGATTTACAGCCTAGTAAAGGTCGACTATTGATTCGAGGAAGCGCAGGGTGCGGAAAGACGACGCTGTTGCGTTGGGCAGCTGTTCAAGCTGGTAGCGATGAAGATAGAGGTGCTCAACAACTTCCAGAAATACCGAAGGAAGCTCATTCAGCAGATGAGGTTGGTGAAGAGTTAACGTCCATTACAAAAAGTGATTGGCGACAAAAGATTCCCTTTGTCATTCGCCTACGTGATTATCCCAATGGTCAATTACCCAGGCCCAAGGCATTTCCACTGATATTAGCCAAAGAATTACCGGATCCACCAGATAATTGGACCGAAAATCTCTTACTCCAGGGACATGCTTTGGTGATGTTTGATGGAGTCGATGAGGTACCTCCTGAGGTTAGACCACAAGTAATTGGTGATATCCGACAATTAATGGATACCTATCCAGATAATTACTATGTAGTTACCACCCGCCCTACAGCAGTTGAACGGCAAGAGTTTATTGAGATAGGTTTTGTCTCTGCCAGAGTTGAGCCTATGGCCCCCCATGATCGCGATACCTTTATTGATCGCTGGCATGAAGCAATGGAGGTCCGCTTACGGAACTGGAATGAGCCTGAAGACCTACGGCCACTGGCAAAAAGACTAAAGAAACGTCTACAAGAAACGCCTGCCGTTGCCCGGTTAACGATTAATCCTTTGCTCTGTGCCGTAGTATGTGCGCTGCACCGAGAACGTAATGAGAATTTACCTGAAACACCCGTTGGGCTTTGTGAGAAGCTCTGCGAAATGCTGCTAGATCGTAGGGATAAGGAGCGACCTGGCTTAGACATCAGAAAAAATATTAATGAAGCCTACAGTCGCCTTAAATATGAGTATAGAAAAGGCTTACTTTCTCAATTGGCCCATTACATGGTTAGCACAGGTATTTCAGCGATTAAAGAAGCCGATGCTGATGAACAAATTGAAACTGCATTGAGTAGTTACAGCTTGTCTGATAGTGATTTATCAAATATTAATCCTGTCGATATTAGACGGGCATTGGTGGAACGTAGTGGGATGCTGCAAGAATCTAGTGAGCAACGCATCGAATTCCTCCATAATACGCTTAAGGAATTTCTGGCAGCAGAGCGATTTTTTAATAGGAGTGATATTCAGCTATTGGTCGAGCATGCTGATGAAGAATCATGGCAGCCTGTTATTCTCTTTGCAATTGCACTACCTCGTGATGGTTCTAGTTTCGCCACTGAGCTTGTGTGTGTAATTCTTAAGAAAACTTCTCTAAATGATCCGCCGAAAGGTCGCTCAAAAGCAATTATTAAAAAAGCCGGGAAGTTAAGAGCTAGTCAGTTTTTTCTCTTTCGGTGTTGTACAAATGCTTACCAGCTCAACAATCCAGATATTACATCAGCCTTCCAAACTTTATCTGACCAACTTTTACCACCTCAAAACATGACTGATGCCGAAACATTATCTATTGCCGGTGAAGCAGTCATTCCTTACCTTGCTTATCGAAGAAACGTAAGAGCGTCAGTAAGTGCTGCTTGTGTTAGAACCCTGGGACTGATTGGGGGGGATAGAGCATTGAACTACATGAAAGATTATTTAGAGAATGAGACTAGAACCGTTAGGAAAGAATTAGCTCGTTTTATCAACGTTTTATTGCCCAAACTTACTCCTCATCTCACTACCCTCAACCTTCGGTACACTCGGGTGAGTGATGTGAGTGCCTTAGCTAAACTGACCAATCTCACTACCCTCAACCTTCGGTACACTCGGGTGAGTGATGTGAGTGCCTTAGCCAACCTGACCAATCTCACTATCCTCCACATCTCTTCCGCAGCTGGTAGGAATAACAGCTTCAAAGAGTTCCACAACGCTGTGCCTCGTTGTCGAGTATGGGTAGGAGGTTAGTCTTCATCTACACCCGATTCTCCCAGATAGTGGTTTACCGTTGTTTAAATCTAGAGTCTTCCCTACAATGAGACGACTGTCACAGATCTCCTATTGCCATGAGTATAAAGGCAACATCAGGCAACTTTGTAGCCATTGATTTTGAAACAGCAGATTACAAACGAGATAGCGCTTGTGCCATTGGCGTCATCCGAGTAGAAGATGACCAGATTGTTGATCGGTCCCACTTCCTGATTCGCCCGCCACGCCAGAAATTTCAATTCACCTATATCCACGGCATTACCTGGTCTGATGTGAAACACCATCCAACCTTTGCCGAACTGTGGCCGAACCTCCAACCCAAATTTGCAGGCAGTGACTTTGTTGCCGCCCATAATGCCAACTTTGATCGTTCCGTGCTCAATGCTTGCTGTCAGGCAGCCGAACTAGATCCTATGCCTCTGCCTTTTCTCTGCACTGTCAAGCTGGCTCGGGAGGTATGGAATATTCGACCGACAAAATTGCCCAACGTTTGTGACTTCTTGGATATCCCCTTACAGCACCACCAAGCTCTTTCAGATGCCGAAGCCTGCGCCAAAATTGTGATCGCAGCTCGACAACAGTGAATGCTTTTACCTTCGAGCTGCTTGGTCCATGGCCTAAATTGATATTGGTCAACATCATTCCTGAAGCAAGGAAAGTCGGTTCTTGGCCCTTGCCAATCTAAATTGAGAGACCAACGTAGCAGTTGATGGGTTCAACCTCATCAAGGGTCAGCTTTCAGTTCCAAAGTCATCAAGTGCTCATCATAGTATTTCCCATCTTTGATAAAAGTTTCCTGCTCCGTACCGTAGATGCGGAAACCAAAAGATTGGTAAAGGCGAATAGCGTTTTTTTGTTGAGTGACAACCGTTAAGTTGACTCGCCTGACACCAGAAGTCATCGTTGCCCGATGTAATGCTTGGCTCACTAACGCTCTGCCACAGGCACGTCTGCGAAATCCAGGTAGGACATAGAGGCCCGCCAGATAAGCACGATGTTTTTCATTGGTGGCTTCGTAGCGAGACAGCCGGATAATGCCGATGAGCTGTTTGACTTGAAATGCACCAAAAAAGCAACGATCCTTACTCTCGGCCAACCGAACAGCAGTTTCAGTAAGATTGGGTTCCGTTTCAGGAAGTGAACCAAAGGCAGGAGGCCGTTCTTGCAGTGCACGTAGACGTACTGAACGATATGCTTCAGCATCAGCAGGCGTAAGCACCCGCGTACTAATACTTGCCTCTATAGTTGGGGTATCGTCCATACAATGAGCGCCATAATGTCTACTCTGCAATGATCGGGGACTTGAGTATCACTCTTCTGAACAGATACTGTTTTGATTGTGACGTTAGATTGAACTTATCAGAACACAGTGAGAGGCAAGGAATGGTATCCGTTGAGATGGAGCAATATCTCAAAGCCAGTGAGGTTATTGACTGGCACCATCCTGACATTGTTGAACTGGCTCATCAATTAGCATCAGGCTGTGAATCATCAATTGAGATCGCAAAACACTCCTTCGAATGGGTCCGCGATCAGATTCGCCACAGTTCTGACTATCAGATGAATCCTGTAACCTGCAACGCATCTGAAGTCCTCAAACATCAAACAGGCTATTGCTTTGCCAAGAGTCATCTATTAGCTGCGCTCCTCCGAGCTAACCATATCCCCACAGGATTTTGTTATCAGCGACTTAGCATTGATGATCAAGGCGCACCCTTCAGTTTGCATGGGTTTAATGCCATTTATTTACTGGAAACAGGTTGGTATCGCGTAGATGCCAGAGGCAACAAAGTAGGTATCGATGCCCAATTTACGCCACCCCAAGAACGGTTAGCCTATAGCCTGCAGTATACAGAAGAGGCAGACTTTCCAGCCGTGTTGGCTGAGCCATTGCCTATCGTTGTGTCGGAGTTGCGATCTCACTCCACTTGGGATGAGATGCTCCGCCATCTTCCAGACATTTCATTGGTGTTTGCGGAAAACTATGGTCTTGTAGCGGATAACGAGCGCAGCCAGCTAACATAGCGCTTGAGTAGAGAAATCAATTAAGTCGCTTTCTGAATCAGGTGATTAATTACCGTTAGGCTCAGCTTCTGTCTCTCTACTTTGAACCTGTTCCAAATCGATGTTAATCAGTCTCATTGCCGAAGTTAAAACATGCCAAGACGAACGCAAAAAATGCCTCATCGTCTTATTACTATGCTGACGGAAGAACAAGAAACGGCATTGCCTCACTATCGAAACAAGTGGCGATCCATCGCACTGTTGACCGAACCGATTAACGAGGAAAAGGTCGCAGATGTGATTAAAGCTACGTATGCAATCAGTAACTATGCTGAACCAGAAATTTTGTTTTATGTGAACCCCCTCGAAGCCATCAAGCAGATTCTTACTATCAGGAATTTTGAAATCTATATCGGACACCAGATCAGATGTAAATTTCGCAAACGCATCATCGATCATCTTCAACACGTTATACAACGGCAACTTGATGCAGATCTCTTCACACGCTTACGGAACCAAATTCAATTTCCTGAGTTTCCATACTATCCAACTGAGGATCAGCCTCAGGTTTCATTCTTTCCTATTGGTGTTGAGCGATGTACTGAAAGTCAGTTACTGGCTGATCTCAACAGGCCAGAATTTGAATTTACAAACATCTATCAATTTTCCCAGACACTCTTTAGGCCAGCAGAGGCATCAATTTGGGGATGTATGTTTGATTTCTGCATCTCGGTCCTGAAATTACAACATGATCAGCAAAAATGGAGAGTTCTCCAAGACTTAATACAAGAATGTGGTTTTATATTTCTCTTTGAGAAGGTGTGTATTGTGTGTGAGCGCCCTTGTAAATTAATGTTCGATTCAGACAATCAGCTACATGGGGAAGGAGAACCCGCTCTACGATTTACAGATGGCTATGGTATTAATGCCCGTCACGGAGTACTGGAACAGTTTGCAAACGAATTCCCTGCCTCATTGTGAGTAGTTGCACAACCCTACAGGGTCGATGAACTGCAACTGAGTTTACCCGTGCTCTCCAATTTGGGGTTACTGGAACAACCATCCCCCCAACTCATAGCCAGGGGGATATTAGCTTTTTGGAAGATTGCTTGAGATTAACTAGCTAAAGACTTAACCGTCTTCATAATGCCAGCGGGGTCAATGCCCTGGTGAGGGAACTGCTCCCAAAGACCACCACAGCCTTCTTCATGGGTGCCTAAGTAAGCAAACTTAGGAGACAACCCACGCTCCAGCAGCCAAGAACCAAAGCGGCTACCTAATCCAGTCCGACGATTGAAGGACTCGACCACCACCACAAACGGCGCTGCGCCAATCTTCTTCATCATGTCTTCATCGACGACATTGAGAGTGGACTTGTTGATCAGACCCACATCAATCCCTTCCTTCTTCAAGCGCTCCACCGCATCCAAAGACCGATAGAGGGCTTCCCCAAAGCTGACAATATAGCCCGCAGTCCCTTCACGTACCACTTCGTCTTTGCCAGGGGTAAAGGTGTAGTTACCTGCATACAGTTCACCACCACTGGTATCTGTGAGGAGGGGCACCTTAGACCGAGTGGAAAAGATAAACCGAAGACCAGGGCTGTCAAAGACCGACTTGACACAGGCCTTCATTTGGTTGGCATCGGCAGGGAAATAGAGGCGAGTCTCATAGCCATCATCCAAACCATTATCGGCAAACATATTGTTAATACCGAAGTGGCAAGTGTTATCGGCCATATCGTCAATGCCCGCATGGGAGAAGTGACAGAGCAAGTTGGACTTGTTCAAGCGGGCCATGGTGATTTCAGAGATACACATCTCCAAAAAGGCACTAAAGGTGGCGAAGATGCCCTGCTTGCCAGCGGCCATGCCGAAGCCAGCAGCAGCAGATAGGTTACCCCGCTCTTGAATCCCACCACTGATAAAGATTTCAGGATTAGCAGCCCGAATTTTGTGGAGACCACAGGAGCCTTCCAGGTCGCTATCAACCACCAGCACCTTAGCCTTACGGTCGGCTTCGCTCATGCCGCTGAGGACTTCTACCACCGCATCCCCAAAGACGTTCCGGTTGGAGTCGTACTTCTCAGAAGCCCCCAGGAACGTATAGTCCTGGCTAGGCTTAACCACGCTCTTCAGATTGGAAACCGCATCAGAATGACCGCGAGCTTCTAGATACTTTAGGGCGGCATCCACAGAGATCACGTCATGGCCGTGGTTAGATCCTTCTAGACCATCAATCCCCACACACATGGCCCGCTTGTTAATAACAGCCACGGGACCGGGGGTGTTAATCGCTTCACAAATGCGAGCGTAGAGGCCATCAATATCTTCGCCATCGCCTTCTAGAACCTTGAGGCCATGACCTTCTAAGGTCTTTTTGACGCTAAAGCCAGGTAGATAGTCAGAAGGGCTACCAGCAATGGTGATGTCGTTATCATCAATCAGCAGCTTGACGTTGATCTGCTGGGCAACGGCTAAGCGAGCTGCTTCCGCATCATTTCCTTCTTGCTGGGAACCATCAGACCCTAGACAGAAGGCTGTTTTGCCAGGATTCGCGAGGGCAACGCCATTCACATAGGGCCACATATGTCCCAAACGGCCAGAACTAAATTTCACCCCAGGGGTAAGACCCAGTTCAGGGTGACCAGGCAAGGTGGAATTAGCGGCCCGATAACTCATCAACTGCTCGGCAGGTAAAGCGCCT
>NZ_JANQOP010000202.1 GCF_028285745.1 Acaryochloris sp. IP29b_bin.137
GCTGAAAACGGAACAGTGTCGATGCCAATCCAAGAGACGTTTTGGGCTATTCGTTTTGGCATGGTTACTGACCAATTTTCCATACCCTGGTTAATTAACTGCGATAAACCAGCTTGATGATTCTCCAGGATTACTGCACCAATAACTAAGGAGAGAAAACGATGGAAACGACTACCCCACAAAAAGAGCTAACCATCAATCATGAGCCACAAAAAGAACACCAATGGCTCCAACAACTTGTTGGCGAATGGACCTATGAATCAGATGCGAGAATGGGTCCAGATCATCCCTCCGAAAAATCAACCGGGACTGAGATAGTTAGAACCATTGGTAACTTTTGGGTTCAGTGTGAAGGCCAGGGTGAAATGTGTGGTGGTCCTGGTACGACGATCATGACTCTAGGCTTCAACGTTCAGAAGCAAAAGTTTGTGGGGACTTGGATCGGTTCGATGATGGCCTACCTTTGGCAATATGACGGTGAACTTGATGACACAGGAAAGGTGTTAACGCTCAATTCACGAGGACCCAGCATGGCAGGTGATGGAACCATAGGCCAATACAAAGATGTGATCGAATTAAAGAGTGATGATCATCGGATTATGACTTCCCATGCGCTGGGTGATAATGGGCAATGGTATCAGTTCATGACCACACACTATTACCGGAAGAAATAGGAGCTAGGAAAACGGCATTTCGAGGGCGAAGGCTGCTCTCCCTGGGGAATTATTGGTGATGATATCCGTGATTTCAGCTCTCAATGTCACCGCTGTTATATTTCCATAATCCATAAAATCACAGGGGAACATCCGGGACAATTTTAATCCCAGACTGTATTTAATGGGGGTCACTTCGATCAGTACTTGGGGATGGGATCGGATTGGTATTAGGGACGAGATCGCAAAACCGGATCGGCGACAATCAATTTAACCTACACGCTAGATAGACTCTTGAATCAGGGTCAATTGGAGTCGGCCCATCATCTACATAACCTGAAATATAGGCAGTGAAAATACCTGGAAAAGATTAAACAGGTATTTGCATTGCCTCACTTTGAAAATCCTCCCCATTATTCCGTTTTCTAGGTATGACAAAATGGATCTCTATCTTGGAGACCAATAAATTCCTTGATTTCAAGTTGAGACTAACCTTGGCAGAAATACCGGAGATTAATCACCGTGAAAGCCAGGCTTTTCAATGCATAATGCAAATTACTGATCCGCTTGAATCGCAGCAACAAGCTCTTGAATTTATCCTCCCAAGCAAAGACTTGCTCAATGGCATTGAATCTCTCCTGGAAAATTGATGCGTGGAATGCTATGCAGAGAAAAGGTTAAGGTTTCAGTCAAGCTTACCCATGGAATAAAACCCGAAATGAGTTGCTTGAAATCCTATAGTTTTAAAGGTCTCCAAGATGGGTATCTAGTTTGTCGTGCTGAGAAAACGGAATTATGGTGAGAACTGTCAAAGCGAGGCGATGGAATTACTTATCTCTTATTTTTTAGCTATTCATATTAGGTTTAATGGCTGATATTTCAGGTTAGTTAGATAAAAAACCAAAATGAGTTGTTGCTCCATTCATCGACAATTGATGACTTATTTTGCTGTGGTAGTGTAATCCTAAATTCCCTGTTTTTAAACAGGGCCACCGTGCCTGTTAAACTACCAGGAAGTTGTTATGTAGCGAGACCCACTACCCTTGATGTCTAAAGGATCTCCTCCCCAAAATACCAAGAGTGATTCAACGCAATATCGATTGGACCCGAGAGATATTATTCAGGGGGCGCAAATGTTGCTGGTTGCCTTCGGAGCACTAGTTCTCGTCCCAATCCTGACGGGCTTAAATCCCAATGTTGCTTTGTTTACCGCTGGGCTTGGGACCCTATGCTTTCAATGGATCACTGGGGGCAAAATTCCTGTCTTCTTAGGCTCCTCTTTTGCCTTCATTGCCCCGATTACCATTAGCGTTAGAAAATTTGGCTTAGCCGAAACGCTATCAGGATTATTGGCTGCAGGTGCTTTATATCTATTGCTGAGCTTGCTCATTTTTTGGCGAGGGTCTCATATTGTTACCTACGTCCTGCCAACGATTGTGACTGGCCCCGTCATTATGGTGATTGGCTTATCATTGGCCCCCATTGCAATTAAAATGGCGACTGAACCAGGAGACGGTATCAGTGCATCTGTCGCGATTATCTTATCTAGCTTGTCTTTTTTAGCCACAATCTTAACCGTCGTTTTTGCCAGAAGGATGCTCAGGCTCATTCCTATCTTGGTCGGGATTCTGGCCGGATACCTTGCGGCTATGATCATGGGCTTGATTGACTTTGCACCACTTCGGGCTGCACCTTGGATTGCAATCCCCAACTTCACAACGCCAGTTTTTCACGGCCCTGCCATGTTGTATATGTTGCCAGTCGCGATCGCTCCGGCCATTGAACACATTGGGGATATTTTAGTGGTGAGTTCGGTGACCGGACAACCCTTTCTCCAGCATCCCGGCTTGCATCGGACGCTGTTAGGAGATGGGCTGGCAACCTCTTTGGCAGCTTGTTTAGGCGGTCCACCCAATACGACCTATTCAGAGGTCACTGGAGCCGTTGCCTTAACGAGATCGTTCAATGCAGGCATTATGACCTGGGCTGCGATCATTGCCATTATCCTCTCCTTTTCTGGAAAACTTGAGGGGCTCTTATCCACAATCCCCGCGCCAGTAATGGGAGGCGTATTAGTGATTTTATTTGGGACCATTGTGGTCGTTGGCATGGACAGCATCGTCAAAGCGGGCGAAGATCTTTTACAAACTCGAAATCTGATTATTGTTGGTGCCATTTTAATCTTAGGTGTCGGGGGGATGCGCCTAAAGGCTGGACAATTTGCCCTTGAAGGCATTGGTGCCAGTAGTATCATTGGCATCATTCTGAACCTTCTACTTCCTCGACGTTTAGAAACCTGACTGATGCAAGCGGATGGAACCCGTTAAAATCCAGGCGATGCCACCACAGGAAATCGACGAAGCAGCAGCAATCTTGAGTCAAGCACTTTTGAGTCATCCGATTCAAAAGGCTGTTTATCGCAGCCATGACCAGAAGACAGGGGAAGAGATCAAGGAAAACTGTAGGGAAACATTGCGAAAAAAAACGAGTCAGACCTTTGTGGCAAAACTGGGATCTCAGATCGTTGGCGAGTATCGAATGAAGCCTTGTATCGGTCGTCCGTTTTGTTCACTGAATCAACTCTCCCTGAGTTTACAGTTTTCTACTGTTCAAGAACGTGAGCAATTTTGGTTGGAGGCTTGGTCCAACTGGAGTTTTACCGGAGTTTCAGTATCAAGGAGTGGGGAGATAGTTACTTCAGCATTACTGTGATTGGCTAGATAGCAATCAGCTGGCGGCCTATCTCGAAGCTGACGAGTAGCAGAATGTCCGCGAAAACTTAAACAAAAAATTACCACTACCTCGCTCAAGGATTGAGATCACGGATCCATATATCTTCTTCAATACAACTTTCTTTGGCCCATTCCAAAAGATGATTCTGAATCTGATGTTGCACGTCCAAAGACTGACTGGCTATGTTGGCCCGTACACTAAAATAGGCGGTGCCTCCCTGAGGACCATCGGAATTATGGGTAATGCCCACTAAATAGACAAAATTCCCTGCACTAAACGGAATTTTGGTATCGCGGGGGGTACTAACGATATTAGAAATTCTGGCAATAAGCCCTTCTTGATCTGGCGTGTTTAAGGCAAGATGCATCATGTAAGCCTCCGGCCAATAGAGATAGGTGTTTTGGGGACTTGAGTCAGGCTGTAAAAATTGATTAGCTTGGATGCGTTCTTGAATGCAGGTCAGATTATCTAGGGTTCCTTTGGTGAGAATTTCCATTTCAAATTGGTCTTGCTCTGGCAAAATCAGATTAAACTGAATTGCTTCAACATATAGGTGCTGGAGTTCCAATAACCCAGTAACTTTGGCTACCACTCCAGCACGATCTTGCCCTCCAACGCGGAATAATAAGGAGCGATTTTGGGTATCTAAATTTTTAACTGTGACCCAATCTGTGTAGACCTTATCCATATTCCCAACAGCTTTTTAGAAACATCATAATTCAGCTTTTCATAGGCCCCTACTCGTTTCAGGTTTTATCTTACAGATGAACTTATCTGAAATTCTTGCTCTGCATAACATTCCATCGACATAGTCAAAAATAACTCCAGTCATACAGTTTGTCGTTTGATAGAAATGCAGATGCCTCAAATTTAATCGGATCAATGGATTCCAACAGGCTTTACCCTTGAACTTGAGACTTTTTCCTTGCCCTGCCTGCACGTCGGCAGTTATGGACCCTAAGCATTCACCCCCAAACCCTACTCACTCGCTCCCGATCCTGATATTCCCCGACCATCTCCTCGATCCGCTCCATCGTCTCCGGTGGCCGCAGCTCGATTACCTGCTCCATCTCAAAGTTTTCCTCAATCTCGACGGCGCACTCAAGGCAGAAACCAGGCGAAGCAAACGATTCCTGCACGAAAGGCTTCCCTATCCCTTCCACGGTGTTCCAGAATTGCCCGGCACTATTCTTGGAAACGGCTAGATATTCCAACTTACCTCTCGTCCTGGTGGCTTGCTCAACCAAATTCTTCTGTCTCAACTCCAGATTCTTGAATCGCCTTTCCAACTCCGCCAATACTCGTGGAGTTCGTGGTCTGCTGGCCGGGGTTACTTCTGGAGATTTAGGCTGAGGGCTGAAATCAGGTTGGATGGGCCGGGTCGTTCGCCGTGAACGATATCGGTTTCCTCCTAGTTCCCCATACCCTGATTCCCGCTTGGGTAGTCGGGTGCCCCTCGGTGCTCTCTTGGGTAAGGTTGTCTTGTCTGAGAGCTTATGAGTGAAAGAGGAGGGCTTAAGTTGTTGTGGGTTTGGCTTGGGAACAGGCTTAGGATTGAGGGCAACGATAGGGGTGGTCATGGGGGAATCCTCTTGTGCACAGCCAGTGTAACGACATAGCTCCTTGATCGAAGTGGGATTGTTTCAAATCTTAGGGGTGAGATCAGAGAACGTGGACCGCGTTCAATCACATCAATACTTCTGCCCCTCAAATTATTTCTTAACAAAATTACCGTATTTCCCTGTGAACACTTGCGGCCAAGTCATAGGACAATACCCATTATTCCTTGGTGGCATTATCTCTCAGAAGCTGGAGCAAGTTAAGCCTTGCTCACCGTCCCTGATGACATAAGTAGTCTTATCCCTAATGGCTTATAACCCACCCGTCGCCCATAACATCCCATCTAAAGCTCAACCCATAATCCTGATTGCAGATGATGACCAAACAAGTCGAGACGATCTGGCCGTACTCCTGAAAAACGAGGGATATCGGATTGTGACAGTTTCGGATGGGGAATCCTGTCTAGCCGCTTACCAGCGAGAGTCCCCTCAACTGGTGATTCTTGACGCCATGATGCCCCAGATGAATGGCTTTGAATGCTGTAAACGCCTTCTGGCACTTCCCGGAAGTGCCTACACTCCGATTCTGATGATTACAGGACTAGAGGATGAAACCACTATTAACAAAGCGTTTGATTGTGGTGTAACTGATTTCATCACCAAGCCGATCCGCTGGCCTGTCCTCAGACAGCGGATTCACCTTCTAATCCAAAAGCATCAACTTTATAAAGAAGTTGAGGAAGCTAACCAAAAACTGTCTCAGCTTGCCTCTGTTGATGATTTAACCCAATTGGCGAATCGACGGGTTTTCTCTGAACGTCTCCAACAAGAATGGCGACGGATGGCGAGGGAGAAATCGAACTTATCTGTGATTCTAGGAGACATTGATACCTTCAAAGCCTATAACGATACCTACGGCCATCTTCAGGGAGATCAATGCCTTGTTAAAGTTGCTCGTGGCTTTCAGCAATGCCTCAAGCGTCCGGCAGATCTAGCGGCTCGATATGGGGGTGAAGAGTTTGCAGCCCTTCTGCCTAATACGTCCTTAGCAGGTGCGGTCCATGTCGCGGAAGTAATTCGTCACTTCGTTAAGGCTCTCGCTTTGCCTCATCCGCACTCTGCCAATTGCGATCATGTCACGATCAGCTTGGGGGTGGCTAGCGTAATCCCAAGTCCCCACTTAATAGGAACCGAACTGTTGCTCCAGGCTGCCGACCAAGCCCTGTATAAAGCCAAGGCTGAAGGACGAGATCGGGTAGTTGTAGATGCTTCTATGAAATAAGAAATAAAATTTTGTTATGCCTTCCTAATCTTTTTCAACACCCTATCCGCTGCCCTGATCTTAGCTTCCTTCTTGAAAGTATTAGGACTCAGTATCCTAGTTCACCATTCTCAATAATATTGACTATTGAATTAAAAATTCCTGATATTTGAACGAGAAATCAAATATCTCAAGAATTGAATTTTTCTAGAATTCTCAATTAAAATCTTGGACACTGAGTCCTGACACTTTCCTGTGCTGCATAGATCTCATTAGGAAGCTCATGGATTGATAGTGCGATCGCACAGGAATACTGGCTTAATCCTTCGGCACTTCCACCTCACTGCTAAGTGGGGTGGGGCCTGGTTTTCGGGGGACAGGAATGAGCGAGGCTCCTGGATCGTCCCCCTCTCTCCATTCATCATCCCCATTGCAGGCTGAATAGACTTCCTCGTAAGCTTGACACCAAGGGGGGTGAATTAAGCCAATTCTCTCCAGCCAAGAAACCGTTTGAGCATCCAGTCTGTATTTAGCCCCTTCCAAAACAATTACGCGATCAGGTCCAAAACTAACAATCTCCGAAGCTGGTAACCGATAACTCCCCGTAATCACCTTGGGTAACCATAGTATGGGCAGAATGGAGATGACCAAAGCACTAGGCGAATCATCTTCACAACTCACATTTTTAACCCATCCTAAAATTTCTCCGATTTCGGTAATCACCTCAAATCCAGCCCAGTTTTCATTTTCTTCAACAGAATTCAGGGTTGTTCGGTGGGCTATATCATCTGCCACGGAATCTCCTCTCCTGCCTTTAATGGCACCAGACCAACATCCAAAAAAGACACTTCATGGGGAATGCGCCAAGTTTTTTTAACCAAGGTGATGGTCTCCGTATTGCGCGGAAGCCGATAAAAATCGGGACCATAGAAGCTCGCGAACGCTTCCAGGTGATTGAGAGCATCTACACTTTCAAATGCTTCAGCATATAACGCCATGGCATGGAGTGCCGAGTAACAACCGGCGCAACCACAGTCACTTTCTTTTGTATTGCGCGTATGGGGGGCACTATCTGTTCCCAGAAAGAACTTAGGGTTGCCAGATGTTGCCGCTTGGAGCAGCGCTAAGCGATGCTGCTCGCGTTTCAAAATAGGTAGGCAGTAGTAATGAGGGCGAAGGCCACCTTTGAATAGGGCATTACGGCTGAACAACAGATGTTGGGGCGTGATGGTTGCCGCAATGTTGCGGTTGGCATTGAGGACAAACTGCACTGCATCTAAGGTCGTGATATGTTCAAGCACCACGCGGAGTTTAGGGAATCGCGATACGAGAGGGATTAAGTGTTTTTCGATAAATACTTTCTCGCGATCGAACACATCAACCTCTGCATCGGTCACTTCCCCATGCAGTAAAAGCGGGATACCCTCCTGCTCCATGGCGGCAAAAACGCGATCGCACTTCCGAATATCCGTCACACCGGAGTCTGAATTAGTGGTTGCACCTGCCGGATAGTACTTCACCGCTTTGATAAATTTCGATGCTTTCGCGGCAGCGATCTCTGCGGGGCTCGTATTATCAGTCAGGTAAAGCGTCATCAAGGGCTCAAATGCCTGACCCACCGGAAGCGCCGCTAAAATTCGATCTCGATAGGCCGCAGCATCAGCCACCGAACGGATGGGAGGCTTTAAGTTGGGCATGATGATGGCACGAGCAAACTGACGGGCAGAGTGGGGTAGAACCGCTTTTAAGGCTGCACCATCACGGAGATGGAGGTGCCAGTCGTCAGGTCGGGTAATGGTGAGCTTTTGCATCTATTTATCATAGATCTTGCGATCGCAGGCCCGACTCCCACCGCTAAAGGGCATAGGAGGGAGTGCAAAAATTGGCATGCCCCCCTTCTTGAGGCCAGAAGCTCACTCCCAACACGATGCATAATGTTCTGCTCAGAAGACCGATCACGCATCCGCATAACGCTTCAGCAACGTGGTTGCGGCATGCTTCGCTTCAATCGCTGCGAGGGGACGATTTTGCATCATCGCAATCACAATGGCCCCCTGGACAAGTAGCAACAGCTGGCGGGCCACAAGTTCTGTGGGTTCAATTCCTTCTGCTTTTACTAAATCAAAAATATATTGATAGACCGCGAGTTGATGGTCCAAAGCGGCCTGGCAGCCTGGATGATGGGGATTGGCTAATTCAACCGTGGCATTGATAAAGGCACAGCCCCGAAAATTAGGGCTTTCAAACCATTCTTGCAAAACATCAAACAAGATGAGAATTCGCTGTTTGGGGTCAGCACTGCGCTCTTCTACTCTAGTGACAAACCATTCTCGCCATTGTTGATCTCGTTGGCGTAGAAACGCTTCGATCAAGGCATCTTTAGACTTGAAATGGTTGTAGAGAGACATCTTCGCCACACCGGACTCGGCAATAATCCGATCGATGCCAACATTCTGAATGCCCTCACGGTAGAACAGTTCGCAGGCCGTCTCTAGAATACGCTCACGAACAGGTTTTCGGGGTGACTTGGAAGCGGGCATAGACAAATCAAAAGGAGGAGTCGGCTTCAGCTTATCATCTGGTTAAGGGAACGGCGTTTAGCGCTTGGGGTGAAATTTTTTCTCAGGGACTATTGAGCCAAATCACTCTTAAACTCAGGGGTCAAAATGGCCATCCCTGTTTGCACGGCAGGTCTTTGGCCCACTCGCTCTAACCAAGCTTGAACATGGGGAAAGGGGTCTAAGCTAACCCCAACATACTCATAGGCAGCCGCCCAGGGATAGGTGGCAATATCTGCAATTGAATAATCACCAGCAATGAAATCCCTATGCTCTAATTGACGATCTAGAACCTTGACCAAGCGTAAGGTTTCTTGTTCATAGCGATGAATGGCGTATTCGATCGGTTCTGGTGCAGATCGGCGGAAATGTCCCAGTTGACCAAACATCGGACCAACACCTGCCATTTGAAACATCAGCCATGAGAACACCTGCGCCCGACTTGCAACATCGGTGGGTAAAAGTTTTCCGGCTATTTCCGCCAGGTAGATCAGGATGGCACCTGACTCAAAAACGGTCACACCTGTCTCTTCGTCTTGGATAGCTGGAATTTTGCTATTGGGATTAAGGGCCACAAATTCGGGACTGAACTGTTCTCCCTTGCCCAAATCAACTTCGTGAAGGGTATAGGGCAACCCTAGTTCTTCCAGGAGAATGGCGGGCTTGCGTCCATTGGGGGTTGTGTAAGTGTAGAGGTGGATCATGGTAAGCACCTGTCAAGTTTAAGTATGGGGGTTGATTGGGAGTTATCGTCTTCCAGTCTGCTAGACGACCTTTGGCCAACTTCCTGTTTTTTGCAAAAAAGGAGAATACTCTTGAAAGTCAGCCTGAAAGGGTAAGGCTGATTGAAGTAAGAAGCCTGCTTCCAGTTTGATTTGAATCAGTCGCTCTGCTCCTGCAAAAGACTGCAGATCGTCACCGTCCCAAATCACATCGGCCTTGCCCGTCAAGGTCAGCAAATCCCCCATTTGAAAGTTGGGAAACAAGAGTCCAACCCGTGAATCGAGAATTAGGTTACCAATGGTATTGAACGCCAGGTTGCCAGCAAAGTCTGGAAAGGTCAGGGTCTTGGCATCATCCACCCGGATAAACCCAGGTTTACCGCCTCGATGGGAGACATCAACGCCATGGGCCAGGTTTGACGTGCTATCGGCATAGCGAGTGGCAATAAAAAAGGTATCAGCCGATTCAACGACCGCTTGAAGATCTGAATCCAAGGCGTCAACAGCAGTCAATGCAGCCGGGTTCGCTTGTTCAGGTATAAACCGCACGTCGCGGGTCTGGATGTATTGGGGACAGTTGCCAAAGGTTTGTTTCACCTCCACAACAAATCCTGCCGAGGTGATCTGCTGGATCACCCCATTCATCCGGTTGCGCCGTCGGGTGGGTAGTTCTATCCCTAACAGCCCCACATCAGCGCCGACCTTTAGGTTTTGCTGGAGCGGGTCACCGGCGATGGGCTGAGTTTGAATGCTCAGGGTTTGCGGATCTGGGGAGGAGATAAAGCCGGGTTGGCCAGCCACAATTGAGGCCCAAGGGCGTCCCTCCTGATCAACGCTACCCACAAGAAGAAAGGGGAGCTGCGGATAAAAGGTCCGATGCTGTTCTGGCAGGAAGTCACGGATAATGCGACGTCCTTGTTTTTCCATGCGATCGCGAATCCCATACCGTTCTTGAACCGCTTGTTCTCCGGCATGAAAGGGAGATGTTTCTCTTGTCCAGCCTGACATAGGGATGACCTCTTCAATTCACTCTAAAAGCCTATTAACCCGCCGCAATCAATTCCATCCGAATGCCGCCAGGAATGTAGCACATCATATGGTGCAGGGGCGTACCGCCCAGGGATTCGGGGGCAAATTCAATTTCAACACCAGGGGTCTGAGTCAGGGTTTGATGCAATTCAGTTAATGCGGTCAGGCTTTCCATTTTGAGGGCAAAGTGATGTAAGCCAATCACATTTTTGCGATCAAAGGGGGTGGCCTGTTCTGGATTCATGGCTTGCCACAGGGTAATCATAATCGTGCCGTCAGAAACAAACACAGCCGGGTAATCCGGTTTTTCACCGACTTGCTTGAAGCCTAGGGTATCCATAAAGAAAGCACGAGTCTGTTGGAGGTCGGGAACGGTTAATCCTACGTGGTGAGCGCCTTGAGTGACTGCAGATTTAGTCATGGTGGATTCCTTAAATTTCAATGAGAGGGATGCCGATGCGTTTAGAAGATGCCGCAAATGGCATTTGGTATTGCTTGAGCTAATTCATTTATACAGACAGGTCTGTATATTGTCAAGGCATAAATTTAAGAGCGCACCCAAAAATACCTGATGGGCTTTTTGGGTGCGCATGAGTGATTCCAGTTTTACAGAACCATTTGTCTGTATTTCATCATCAGTGATGCAAAACAAGACCAGTGACTAATGCACTCGAGGAACTCACTCATAGTTCAGTTCCTGCAAAGATTACAGGGGCTTAGAGAAGCCAGTCTCTGAAATCTTCCCACGGTAACTTGCCGTTTGTTTCTTCTTCCGTTACTTCTTTCCAGGAAATAGGAAAACCTAAGGGAGGAACCTGCCAATGGGTCACCTGCACATCGCCAATTTTACTGTTGGAAACTTTAATTTTATTTTGTTGGGCAAAGGTATCTAGCTTGGCAAAAGTAGCGGTCGCTTTTTTGCGATCGCATTTCCTATCTACTAAGGAGACTCCCTGATAACGACGAACCTTGCTCTCATGATTTTCGAGGGATAAGTTAGCAACGCATATAATGTAGGTACATCTCTACATTGGGTAAATCAGGTGAATACCTTTTCTAGTCGTGAATTTAATCAAGATGTAGGTAAGGCTAAACGGGCAGCGGAGGATGGACCGGTCTTTATCACGGATCGGGGGACACTGGCCCATGTGTTGTTAACGGTAGAGCAGTATTACAGGCTTGTTCAATCTGCTGACTCTGTGGCCGATTTGTTGGCGATGCCTGACGCCGCTGAGGTTGAGTTTGAGTCGGTGCGGGATAAGGATACGGCGCTCAGACAAGTGGATCTGGCTTAATGTTTTTGCTCGATACGAATGTTGTATCGGAACTGCGGAAGGTAGGTTCAAAGAATGCTCATCCCCAGGTGGAACTGTGGGCCAGGGAGACGCCGGGGGAGCAATCCTATATTTCAGTCATCTCGATCTTTGAGATTGAACGGGGAGTGTTGCTGACAGAACGGCGTGATGCTGAGCAGGGGGCGCTACTCCGACAGTGGTTTGATCATCATGTGCTCGATAACTATGCAGAGCGTATCTTGCCCATTCACTCCCAAGTCGCGCTGCGTTGCGCGAGGCTCCATGTCCCGGATCCGATGCCTGCTTACGATGCGCTGATTGCGGCTACGGCACTGGTGCATGGTTTGACACTGGTGACTCGAAATGTCAATGACTTTGAACGGACTGGGGTGGAGATTATTAATCCTTGGGAGTTTGGTCGTGGGTAGAGCCATTCGGAAGGTTTCTGGTGAAGCCTACAACCGTGAAAATGTTGATAGCTAAGAGACCTCTTGCAATATTCGTTTCATGATGTGCTACTTACTCAATAAATGCTGCGATCTGCTCTGATTTTTTAGTCCAGTACCATATCGATAGCTGAATT
>NZ_JANQOP010000204.1 GCF_028285745.1 Acaryochloris sp. IP29b_bin.137
GCCGTCAAGAGCAAAAAGTGAGAGTTTATGACCAGCGACTTAAATCCCCTTTAAGGGGCTCTTCCAAGCCTCCGGTTTTACCGGAGGTGTTTGACTTCTTTGTCAATACCGACATGGGTATTGGCTTTAGCTTTGATAAGTTTTCCATTTTGGCTCGTTTTGGCAACAAACTCATTAATCCATTTGGCAGAAATAGAACAACAACTAACAGTAAAATTCCGACAATCAATTGCCAGTCTTGAGTTACTTTTTCAGCATAGTTTTGTACTTGGCCCAGTAAAATAGCAGCAACCAGAGCACCCACTAAGGTTCCTCTTCCGCCAATCGCTACCCAAATAACAACCTGAGTCCCAAAAGCAACCGCTAAGTAAACGGGTGAAATAAACCGATTTAAAGGAACAAAGAGACCACCAGCCATACCTGCTATGGCTGCAGATAAGGTCCAAATAAAGATCTTAAATTGAGCAACATCGTAGCCCAAAAAAGCAATACGTTTCTCATTCTCATTAATCGAGCGCAATATTAGTCCAAAATTTGATTGCGTTAGCCACCAACTCAAAGCCATGACAAAGGAGGTATAAGCCAAAATTAAAAAATATAACCCTATTGCAGAAACCTTGATACCAAACAAGGTCAGACTACTGACATCAGTAATCCCATTAGTGCCTCCGGTATACGCTTGCTGGCTGATAAAAAAAGTTGTTAGGGCGGAAGAGATTGCCAAAGTAATAATGGTGATATAAACGCCACTAACTTTCGATCGAAAAATAAAGTATCCAATGACATAGGCGAATAATGCCGGCACCGCAATAGTTGCGACTAAAGCCACAGGAAAATATTTTAAAGGGGCAATAAACCATGGCAGTTCCTCCAAGCCATTCCAAACCATAAAGTCAGGTAATTCCCCACCATAGGTATTAGAAGAAGCCGAAAGATTTAGCTTAAGATAATAAGCTGAAGCATAGCCACCCAAAGTGAAAAATACACCATGAGCAAAACTCAAAATTCCAGTAAATCCCCAAACTAGATCTAAAGAAATCCCCAATGTCCCAAATAGTAAAAGCTTTGACATTAAAGAAAGCTGAAAGCTATTCAAAGTGAAGGGTAATATGATAAAAATAGCTAGAAAAATACAACTAACAGCAACTATTTTTTTAGGAAATGTTGACTGTTTATACCCCATGACAATATTCGTCATGCCAAAACCTCTGATAGTTAATCTAAGCTTCTTGAATCAAGTGAACTATGCTCGTTTCTGAACTGTGAACAGACCTTCTGGTCGGTAACGAATAAGTACAATCACAGCCCCTAGCACAATGACTCTAGCTAGTGGATCATTGAGGATGAAAGCGATGATCGCATTCGCTTCACCAATCAACAAAGAGCCAGCTAAAATTCCGATCAGCTTATCTACTCCACCCGTTACGACAACCATCCAGGCATCCACTAAGTAATCTTGTCCCATAGGTGGGGCCACAGACTTGAGGGCCGAAATCACTGAACCCGCTACTCCTGCCAATCCGCAGCCATAGGCAAAAGTCCCCATGTCAACCAGTTTGGTATTCACTCCCAAACACTTTGCCATACCCCGGTTTTGGGTAACGGCTCTAATCTGTCTCCCCCATGAAGTTCCATAAAAAAGATATAGAGTGAGTCCTAATAGTGCTAAAGCGACTCCCACAATAAACAGACGGTAGTAGGAAATAGCAACCAGAGCTGCACCATTTTCATCTGAAAATAGGGGTAAATTGCCAGATAAGTAGGCAGGAGCTTTCACATACTTTAACTGGGCTGTAAAAATTAGCTTGACAACCCCTTGTAAAACAATACTCAACCCCCAAGTGGCCAATAGTGTTTCTAGAGGATGACCATAAAGCCGCCGAATGATGGTAACTTCTATGAATGCACCTATTAGAGCGGTTATCAAAAAAGCCACAGGAATCGTCATTAGCAGATCCATATCGAAGGCATCTTGAAACACAAAGGTGACATATGCTCCTAACATGATGAATTCACCATGGGCCAAGTTGATAATTCGCATAACCCCAAAGGTGATGGCTAGCCCCAATCCTGTTAGAAGCAAAATTCCTACAATCCCAATTCCATTAAGTGCCTGGTTAAGTAGGGTAAAAATATCGAAACTTTCCGCTGATGCTTCTTCCTGAGCTAGCAAAAAATAGGGTGATGAAAATATTGAAGAGAGTGAAAATTCCAACATAGAATTAATCCAACATACTGAAAAGGCGAAAGGTTTGATAGTGGTAACCCGAACTAAGATAGATACTTCGGTTCTAAATCTTTGCCTGTTTCAACCGTAGGATCTACCCGAGTATCAGGGGTAGGATGAACACAGGTTCTACCTTTGTAGAGTGTCTGACTCCATGCAATGGGTTTCACTGCAGCATCTGTAGAAAAGACAATTTCTGCTTGGCCATCCTCTTTCCATTTCCCAATTCTGGAATAAAGGTAGGTATGGTAATTATCCGGATCTATTTTGACCCGCCCTTGAGGTGCATTGAATTCCTGTCCTCTAGTTGCTTCGCGAATCGTTCCAGTATTGAGTTCTCCGCCTTCATCAAGAATTTTCTTCATGGCCTGAGCCATAAAGAAGGTCTGCAAGTAAGCCGCTTCCATCACACCATTGGTAACACGGTTTTTCCCAAACATTTCTTGGAACTGTTTCACAAAAAGTTTATTTTCAGGTGTATCTACGGTTTGAAAATAGTTAAAGCTCGTATAGTGACCTGATGAATATTCAGGTCCCATAGCCTGGATCTCTTCCTCAGTGGTTGGATAGGCCATAATTGGAATTTTATCTGCAGTAATCCCTGCATCCTTAAACTGTCGATAAAAGGCGGGGATACTATCTCCAACAAGATTACTTAAGACAAAATCAGGCTTAGCTGCTTTGATTTTGTTGATGATTGTAATAAATTCTGTCGTACCAAGAGCTGCGTACTCATCCCCCACTACTTTTCCACCAATTTTTTCTAGCTCTGCTTTAGCAATTCGATTACTTTCTTTGGGGTAGATGTAGTCGGAGCCAATAAAGAATCCTTTGGGGCCAAAATTCTTGTGGCAATAGGGAATGGAATCCGTGATTTGTTGATTGGGGGCTGCCCCAGTGTAGAAGACGTTTGAGCTACACTCATTTCCCTCGTAATAAACTGGGTAGTAGAGAATAGCATCCTTGTCTTCAAAAACAGGTAAGACTGATTTTCGGCTTGCTGATGTATAGCACCCCAGGATGCAGACGACCTTATCCTCATCGATAAGACGTTTGGACATTTGATTGTACAAATCCCAATTCGAGTCTGGATTGACAACAACCTTCTGGATCTTACGCCCCGCGATCCCTTCTCCATTCCCCTCCCAAGGACCTGTACCTGAGTTAATTTGTTCAATAGCTAAAAATGTGGCATCCTGTAGCGATTTTTCCACGATGGCAATTGTGCCCGTTGTGGAATACATAACGCCGACTTTGATTGGATTTTCTCCTAAGTCTGCAGAATCTTGTGTAGAGGCACCACTTGAACATGCAGCAACGATACCGGAGCCAACAGCTAATGAGCTGTACTGAATAAATTTTCGACGACTAATACCTACAGAGGATTTTTGAGAATTTGTCATAGTTTTAACAAACCAAAACAGGTATAAAACACAACAGTTTAGAAGCGAAACTCCTATGGATATAGTCAAGCGAAACCTCAATGTCCTTACTCTTAAAGACAAAGGATGTAAATCTTGAAAAACAAAAAATCCAATGGCGTTTTGCCCTATGCACTATTTATAGGCATATGCATAAATTGCTCAACCAATACAGATAAAACAAGTTATGCAGGTAGCAATATAATATCCTTATCTAAAAAGATTACTGTAGATTTAAATTGTTTTTGTTGTCTTGGATGCCAAGATATTAAAAAAGGTGAATCAGCGATTTGATTCGCATATGAGCTACATGCATATGTCATGAAAATATAATTTACAAGACTGCCTGCTCTTCTTATTACTAAGGCAAAAACCCTTGAGAAGACTAATATTTTAGATTTATCTAACTAAGCATGTCTAAGCAGTATTGTTCTTGTTAATACTGCTATTGATCAAACCAATAGCTTCACTATTAACTTACAGATACTTATAGATTAGTATTGGCTATTAAATGAATTCACTTAGTGAGAGAACTAGGTTCTTTCAATTCTTGTATCAGATATTGCTTTCTAATATATCTCTTATCGAAGAAGGCCTAAATACCTTGTGAATTCTAAAAAAATAGGAGACTCTGATGGCTTTTCATGGTGATATTTCTTCTAGTCAAGATTCTGTTGGTGTTGCAGTCGTTAACTACAAAATGCCAAGGTTACATACTCAAGATGAGGTGCTAGCCAATTGCAACAATATTTCTAAGGTCATAGACGGGATGAAGCTTGGTTTACCTGGTTTAGATCTGGTCATCTTCCCTGAGTATTCGACCCACGGCATTATGTATGACGCTCAAGAAATGATGGATACTGCTTCAACTATTCCTGGGCCTGAAACGGATATTTTTTCTAAAGCTTGTATACGGAATAAGGTTTGGGGCGTATTTTCACTAACTGGTGAGCGGCATGAAGAACATCCCCAGAAAGTCCCATACAATACGCTAATTCTAATGAATGACCGGGGGGAAATTGTTCAGAAGTACCGTAAAATTATGCCCTGGACCCCAATCGAAGGGTGGTATCCCGGTAATTGCACATATGTCATAGATGGGCCAAAAGGCTTAAAGATTAGCCTCATTATTTGTGATGATGGTAATTACCCTGAAATCTGGAGAGATTGTGTGATGAAGGGGGCAGAGTTAGTGATTCGTTGTCAAGGTTACATGTATCCTGCCAAGGAACAGCAAATCATTGTTTCGGAAGCAATGGCCTGGATGAACAACACTTACGTGGCTGTTGCTAATGCTGCTGGATTTGATGGTGTTTATAGTTACTTCGGACATTCTGCAATCGTGGGCTTTGATGGTCGGACCCTTGGAGAATGTGGTGAAGAAGAAAATGGTATTCAATATGCTGCACTATCAAAATTTGCGATTCGAGATTTTCGCGCACATGCCCAATCACAAAACCATCTCTTTAAGTTATTGCATCGAGGTTATACAGGCATGATCAACTCAGGGGATGGAAATAAAGGGATGATGGAATGTCCTTATGACTTCTACAGGGAATGGATTCTGGATCCTGAAAAAGCGAAGAAGAAGGTGGAGGAATTGACCCGATCAACAGTGGGAACTCAAGAATGTCCTATTGAAGGTATTCCTAATCAAACCTCCAAGATGCCAGACATCCCTGTTAAACAATCAGAACCCGTTACAGTAAGGCAGCCCGTTACTTAAGTGAAAAGTCTTGAAAAGAATACATGATTCCGGGCTAATGATATGTTGAGGTTAAGATCGTATTGGGTACCTCAACATATCATCAAAAGTTTGTGTTTCTTAACTTCACCCCAAAAATCAGAGTCAATGCTATCGCATAACTCTGATTTTTTCTGTAAGTCAATTTCTTGCTTTTAGAAATCACTCATTCGGTAGCATACTAAACATTATCAATATTTATTCATTGTATATTTATAGTTAGATTCACTCCAGCCTATGTTCTTCGTAGGCTTTTTCTTTTGCCATGTACAATATAGGCGATTCATGATGTTGTCTTTTTTGGTTTATTGATTTTCAAGAAAATGATTGAAAAGACTAAAATGGCATTGTTTTCATAGGTATCGACTTACTCAATCACCTAATTTATTATTCTGATTAACTCGATAAACAACGATCAATACCTATAGTCTACAAGCAAAGTTAAAATAATTTAATCTAGCTAATTCAGATAAATAAAGTAAATTTTTACACAAGAAAATTATATAGACATAAATATCATATCTAGATACTTGAATCCCAGAGCTGTCTCTAGGAAAGCATTTGGTAAACATGCCGACCTGAATATAATATTTTCAATTTTAAAGTCTATGTTTAATCGAACTGCATATAAAACTTTTTATTTATAATCCGAGCACCAAAAAACTTACAGAAGCAGTCAAATTTAAAATCAATACAGTTTCTTGTCTTAATCTTTGGCTAGTAGATATATAAATTAATCATATGTCTACTGTAATGGTAGTTTTGATAGTTGATATATGCATTAGATATCAAAAGAAGAATAAATACATCTCTAGGACAATAAATATTTTTATTAATCTTTAATTACTTGTATCTAATTTAACTTTTCACCAATAATCCCTATCTTAGCCTAGCAACCATATTCATTCTGAAATTGATATTTTGGGATCGGTCTGTAGATGAGTGGATACAAATATGTTTTCGTTCTTAACTGTTAATTAGGACTGCATCACTATGCCCGAAACTCTCTTCAAAATAGATCTAACAAAGCCAATGCATGAACAAGAGGTGCCCGGTCACAATCGATGGCATCCAGATATTCCTGCTGTTGTCTCTGTCAATCCAAGAGATATTTTTCGGATTGAATGTAAAGATTGGACCGATGGACAAATTGGAAACAACGATGACCCCAGCGATATTCGAGATGTTGAGCTGCAGGTTGTTCATGTTCTCAGTGGTCCCATTCACGTCAATGGCGCAGAGCCAGGAGATATTCTCGTTGTTGATTTGCTAGATATTGGGGCTTTGCCAGGAGATGAGTGGGGCTTTACAGGCATATTTGATCGCAATAACGGAGGTGGGTTCCTGACGGATCATTTTCCTGAAGCGGCAAAAGCCTGTTGGGATTTAGAAGGGATTTACACCAAAACTCGCCATATTCCTGGCGTTCGCTTTGCAGGGATTACCCACCCTGGTCTGATTGGTTGTGCGCCTTCCCAAGAACTTTTAGATACTTGGAATCACCGAGAACAATCGTTGGTTGATAAAGGGGACAGCGGTTGGGGACCACCTTGGAAACCGAAGATTCCTCCTTATGCAGCGTTACCTAACCCCAATTATGCAGTTCTAGGAAAACTAGGTAGCTATGCCAACCCAGGGCCTGATTTTGATCGGGTTGCAAATGAAGCTGCACGGACAGTTCCCCCAAGGGAACACGGCGGAAACTGTGATATTAAAAACCTGTCTAAGGGGTCTCGAATTTATTTTCCGGTTTACGTAGAAGGGGCCAAGCTCTCCATGGGGGACATTCATTTTTCTCAAGGAGATGGTGAGATTTCATTCTGTGGGGCAATTGAGATGTCAGGGTATCTCGATTTACACATCGATATTATCAAGGGCGGCATGGAGAAATACTCGATGATCAACCCCATCTTTAAACCAGGTCCAGTTGAGCCTCATTACTCCGAATATCTGATTTTTGAAGGAATTTCGGTGGATGAATTTTCAGGAGAACAATATTACCTGGATGCTCATGTGTCCTACCGTCGGGCTTGTTTAAATGCAATTAACTATTTAAAGAATTTTGGCTTTACAGGGGAACAAGCGTACTTATTACTGAGTTGTGCCCCTGTTGAAGGACGAGTCAGCGGCATTGTTGATGTCCCAAACGCCTGCTGTACCCTCGCCTTACCCACTGCCATTTTTGATCAAGATATCCTACCCACGTAAGATTAACCCGTTTTACCAACTCTCAACGACGTGCCTTTCTCCTCAACGATTGAGTGCTGTTGTTTTTGCAGCACTCAATCTTCTCTCATTTCACAATCCCTAATTTTCCAAGGAAAAAAAGTTAGATGCCTGTATATGATTATCGGTGTGACAACTGTGGTGAATTCGAAAAGTGGCTTCAAATCAGCGAGCTGGATTCACCCGTCCAGTGCTCAAGTTGTGATCAAGTCGCGAACCGACTCATTTCTGCGCCGAATATTAGTTTGAATAACGGTCGCTTTCCCCAGAATGATCAGACCCCACAGGTGGTTACTCGCAAACGGTCGGCCCCTCCTCGCCGTCTTGAGCAGGTTAGGGCTGGTCGCCCCTGGATGGTCAGCCATTCGCCCGCTAGGTATTAAGACCTCTCTTCCTGCATACTATTCGTCAGGAATAGACAGGGTCGGGGATGCTAGAAAGTACAATCTGGATTTTATTAGCTGGATTTGGGGCTGGACAGTGTGTCAAGCGTCTGGGAGCGCCAGGCCTAATCGGTATGATTTTGGTTGGCATCCTCCTAGGACCGGAAGGGCTGAATCGAATCAGTCCAGGAGTGTTTGCCAATGCCTCCGAGTTGCGGAAGTTCGCTGTTATGGTGATCTTGATGCGGGCTGGATTAGGACTCGATCGGGATAAACTCATTCAGCAGGGGAGCGTCGCTTTACGTTTGGGATTTCTACCTGCAATGTGTGAAGCGATCGCAATTGCAGTTACCGCGATGCTGTTATTTCAATTCAGCTGGACGACAGGGTTACTTTTGGGTTGCATCATCAGTGCAGAATCACCCGCTGTTATTGTCCCGGGAATGTTGCGATTAAAAAACTTGGGATGGGGGGTGGGTAAGGGAATTGCCGATGCCATTTTAACCGGCAGTGCATTATCGGATGTGTTGGTTCTGCTGGCCTTTAGCCTGCTGCTAAATTTTCATACCCCAGGAGCAAATCACTCCTGGGGCATCTCTTTACTCCCACTTCAAATTGCTCTCCAAATTGGGTTGGGTGTCTTGTGTGGTTACCTGGCAACTCGATTAACCACGCTCTTGATTAAAAGCACAGACTGGATCAATACCCTTATTCAAGAAGTCTTGGTCGTGGCCTGTTTAGCCCTTTTGCTAGTTATTGGTTCAGAATACTTACCCTACTTTTCCGGGTATCTGGCTGTTATGGCCTTCGGTTTTTTCCTGATTGAGCGTGATCCCCCTTTCGCTCGGCGGTTGCGAATTGGCTTTAATGCTCTTTGGAATATTGCTGAAATCATCCTGTTTGTCTTGATGGGAGCCAGTATTCAACTCAATATTTTGGGCCAATCATTTTTACCTGGATTCCTCTTACTGGTCATTGGTTTGATGGTAGGGCGGATGGTGGGCTGGACACTTTCAACGTTTAGAAGCAATTGGACATGGAAGGAACGGTTATTCCTCTTACCTGGAAACTCGGCAAAGGCCACGGTTCAGGCAGCGATTGGTGCGATTCCGCTCAGTCTCAACATAGAAGGGGGCGATATTATATTAGCTGTTGCAGCCCTGTCAATTTTAGTCACGGCCCCGCTTGGAGCATGGGCTATTCCTACATTTGCTCCAAAATTGCTGACACAAGATCCCGTTGATCCGACCAAAGTGATCATTGATCGCAAGACCGTATTAATGGCAGCAGTAGACACTTCAGATCTGGTTATCCCTGTTTTAACTAAGACGGCAGAAATCGCTCGGCGGAGCCATGCGAATGTTGTTGTGGTGCATGCCCTACAGGGAGACTCAACGACTGCACCCAAGACATTAGAAACTCAAATCCACCAATTATTATTAGATGTCCCTCATCAATTTGTTGTGGTTAAAGGGGCAGTGTCAGACTCATTATTAGCGACAGCTCATCAATACCAAGCTGATGAAATTATCATGGGAAAAAAGGGACATCGTCCTTGGCAACAGGTTTTTGTGGGCTCTGTCTCCCGGGCAGTATTGGCGACCAGTACCATACCTGTCCTACTGGTAGAGTCAGGCAGATCTTGAATTTCAACCAGCTATATTTGTGGGAGCCAATGTTCAGCTAAGGGGTGCCAGAATGTTCCATTGATGGTTTAGATGGCAGTAATGGCTTGGTCCTACTTATCCTCATATCTGTACTTTACGTACCCATATGCTTCGCCAACAGCTTTTTCGCCATAGGTTTGTATAGCAGGTAGAAAATGGTCTCAATGTATCTCAACATATCCTCTCTATTTTCTTTGGAAGAATAGTTCCAAAATCCATATATTTTGGCTAGGGATAGCAAGCGGCTAGTGTGAATTTTCCAAGTATAGGTACTGTATACCCGTTCGATGGCTTGCTCCGAAATTTGTTGCCAGTAGTCAGGATTGTCCTGACATTGGTGGGCGAACTCTAACAACTTGGCTGCAATTTCTTCATTGTGGGTGGGGTTGATATAAAAACCGTCAATGCCATCCCGAATGATCTCTAAGGGGCCGCCAAAACGGGTTGCAAATGTCGGAAGCCCCGAAATCATAGCTTCTAATACCGTTAACCCAAAGGCCTCAAATAGAGCAGGTTGGACAAAGATCCCTTGACGATCTGCAATGACTCGATAAACTTCACCCGAGTCTTGCTTCGGAAAGCGAACCCCTAACCAACGGATTTTTCCATGTAAGTTGTACTGATCAATAATGCGATACAATCGCTCGATTTCGCCAATTTCCTCATGATCAACGGACTCACTGGTTCTCAGTTTCCCCGCAACAAGAATTAGATTGTAGTGTTCTTGAAGTTGAGGATGTTGACCAAAGCATTCCGCCAAGCCAGTCAAATTTTTGATCCGATCCAAGCGAGCCATCGAAAACAGGGGTGGTTTATCCAGATCTTCCAACCGACCAAACACCTGCTCTGGATCTTCGAGGGTAAAGAGCAATTCTTCCAAGCGTTCGATGTCCCCTGGGGTTCTCTCTTGGCTGCTTGTATAGGGAAAATAGACACTTTCATTCACCCCAGGCGGAACAACATTAAATTTAGGACTGAACAATTCTGCCCCATAGACCACGTGGTACAAGTCAGGCATGGTGAAGGAGCGATAACTTTCATACTGGCCGATGGTGTCCGGCCGACCTGCGATTTCTTGATAGGTGCTGGTAATAATAAAATTGGCCGCATTCATGGCAATCAGGTCAGCCGTAAATTGCATGGAAAAATGATATTGCTCTTCCAAGTCTTGCCAATAGAGATTGCTAAACAGATACTTGGATTTTTCTAAGGCATGGGCCACATTACATTGCGTCACTCCAAGCCTGCGAGCCAGCAGGAACGCCACCAAATTCCCATCAGTATAGTTACCCACAATCAGATCTGGTAATCCTCGCAATTCTGCCAGCAACTCCCGTTCGGCATCAATGGCGTAGGTTTCCAGGTATGGCCAAATTTCAAATCGGGAAATCCAATTGTGAGTGTATTTCGGATTGAGATCGCGAAACGGAACGCGCAGAATCCAAACATTATCTGTGGCATGAACCTTTTCCAACCGCTGATTACATAGGGTGCCATCGCTATTGGGAATCAGTCGAGACAAAATAATCAGCTTGGGTTTGGCTTCTAGCGTATCGAGTCCGGCAAACTGTAAGTCCTCCTGAAGTTGTTTCTCTAAGCTTTTGGCTTGATCCAGCACATAAACCACTTGGCCGCCTGTATCCGGTCTGCCCAAAACCCCTTCCTGACCAAAGTAACCATGGATAGAAACCAGAACGATCTTGAAGATCATGGGAATTCTGGAAATGAATGCTTCCAACACCTGATCATCTGGAGAGTCAATCAGTTCATCGAGCATTTCTAAGGTCTCTAAAACCCGGGCGGCAGTGTTGCCCCAACCCGGTTCAAACCCAAGATCCTGAAAGTCAAATCTAAATTCGGTGTAGGATTGCTCTCCCGATAGCCCGCCGACAAAACTAATCGCCTGCTTTACCCGCTCAGAAAGCTGAACGGGGCTTTGAATTCTCTGATTGATCAGTAGTTGAGTACCGTTATGGGAATGAAGCTTGAGAAAGGAAAAGAGGGAAAAAAGCCACTGTTGCGGCCCTTCAAATAGCTTGCTGGATAAGTAGCGGTTCAAGTACTGAACGCCTCGCCCAATATTCTTGGGATCTCGGATCACAGGGGAATAGTCGTAGAAGGGGCGAAAGTCGATTTCGAGGATGTCACCTTCTTGGGGATGGTAGTGCCCTACAAAGCGATCGCGTAAATCCAGCAGCTCTGCAACCTGGATCTGCTCGTAAACCAACTCTCGCGGATCTAAGCGGTAGGCCTCTTCAGAGGCTATCTTGGGACGAATAATCAGATAGAGGTTTTCATCCTCGACCAGAATTTCCTGGGTGTAATAGATCAGTTTTTGCAGGCGCGAAGAAAGCTGAAATGCAGGGGTTTTCTGATATTTCTCACAGAATGTGTCAAATACGCTCAGGATATCGTTACGGAGTAAATAGCGTTCGGGCTGATTATGAACTTCGCTGGCGAACTGTCGCAAATCCGTTTTTTCATCACTATTTAGGACCGCTTGAATTAACTGAGACATACAGAGACTCCGGACGGGTGACCTAGAAATATATTAAGTCTGATGGCTCGATACAGTTCACTCGATTGGCAAGGGGTTACGAATGTTAAACATTCTGTTGGCGATAAAAAAAGCTGACCGTTGGGCCAGCTTTTAGGGTTTTTTGGGAACGCGCAGAGAAATTAGCGATGGAGCACCAACTTGACATTGGCATTCTGAAGTTCAGGTCGCTTAATTTCCGCAAGGGTTTTATTGACGGCGTACTTTTGATTAATCGAGTTAATAAGTTCTGTCTGATTATGCTTTTTGGCAACGCCCCATAGATCAGCAATCAAATCAAAGGATCCGTCAGTATTATGGGACCAGCCCAAATCATATTCACCGTCTAAGACGGCAACGATGTCTGCCCGAACACGCTGGCCGTTGTAGCCCCGCACATCAGCATTGGTTTTTACTTCAATACCGAGATCCTTCAAAGAAGACTTAAGAATTTCGGCTTCCGTGATCTTGGTGCGAAGCGTACTAAAGTGTGACATTGGATGTTCCTCCAGGAATTGAGATAACAACGTTTGGTTTGGATAAACCGCAACGCTGACAGAATTGCGGTTGGGTGAACTAGCGTATAGCTAGTGGTTCCTCCTGCTGGGAACAGGAGAAAGCTTTTAGAACTCAAGTCGCTGGTATTCTGCGACTGAGGCTGCTGCAGGGCGGGCTCTTTGGCGGGCCCAATCTCGTAAGGCCATCACCTGCTCCGTCATTGTTTTGGAGAGGGGCAAGGTGGAGCGACTGGCAGCAATAATATCGAGTTGAGTGAATTCACGGTTTTGAGCAAAGGCCTCATACATGGCTGCAATGACCACTTGCTCAATTTCAGCCCCCGAAAACCCATCACAAACATTTGCCAACTCAGCGAGATTAAACCGAGATACGTCCCGGCGGCGCTGGGAGAGATGGATCTCGAAGATTTGTTGGCGCTCTTGCTGATTTGGCAGATCGACAAAGAAAATTTCATCAAACCGACCTTTGCGAAGAAACTCACCCGGCAGGCGCTCAACCCGGTTAGCAGTCGCCATAACAAAGACAGGCGAGGTTTTTTCCTGCATCCAGGTCAGGAAGGAGCCAAAAATTCGGCTAGAGGTTCCACCATCCGAATCAGCTGACCCAGCTCCACCGGCAAAGGCTTTATCCATCTCATCAATAAATAGAATCGCCGGGGAAATAGATTCAGCGGTTTTTAGGGCGCTTCGCAGGTTAGCTTCCGAACGCCCGACCATGGAGCCATCATAGACTCGTCCCATATCTAGACGAAGCAGCGGCAGTCCCCATAATCGCGAGGTGGTTTTAGCAATCAGGGATTTTCCGCATCCGGGTACCCCTAAAATCAACATCCCTTTAGGTTGGGGTAAACCATATTCTCGCGCCCGTTCGGTAAAGGCTTCTGAGCGTTGGGTTAGCCAATGCTTGAGTTCTTCTAAACCCCCCACCGAGTCAATGGTTTGATCACATTCGATATATTCCAAAATGCCGTTGCGACGAATCAACTGCTTTTTGTCCGACAGCACAATATCAACTTCTGCTTCGGTGAGCTGACCAGCGGTGACTTTGGCTTTGCGATAGACTTTCTCGACCTCGTCCTTCGTCAATCCTAGGGCTGCTTTTAACAATTTTTCGCGGGCTTGAGTGGTCAGGGGACGTCCTGACAGCGACAATTGCTGATCGAGAACTTCCCTGAGTTCGGCTAAGTCTGGGAGGGGATAGTCAAGGACCACCATTTCTTTTTCTAGTTCCAGGGGAACCTGATGCACTGGAGACATCAGAATGATGGTTTTGTGCGTATTCTTAAAGCTTGCAATCGCATCTCGCAACCACCGCAAGACTTCCGTATTTTCCAGAAACGGATGCAAATCCTTAAAGATAAAGATGGCGTTTTCACGTTCCCCAATCGCGGACTGAATCGCCATTTGCGGGGAAACGGTGCTGTGCTGCGTCGAGCCACGGGGTTGACCATATTCAACCGTTCCGCGAGTGACCGTCCAAACGAATACCTTCCGTTCTGGCTGCATCTGTGCAATCGTGGCAATTGCCTGCTCTGCCCGCTCTTCCTCAGGGGTAACGAGGTAGATCAAAGGATATTGAGCTTGGATAAGAATGCTTAGCTCTTCTTTCATGACCTTTGTTTCCCAACATTGGGCATTGATTACAGAGGATGCATGAAGTTGGACAGACAGCTAAAACCACGACCCAAGGGTCAAAAGGTTAGACACTCGCTCCCACAAGTTCTTCAGCTGCAGGTTGAACCTTCAGTCCATCATCACTTAACATTGCAGGCTGCTCTTTCAGCGAAATCATCTCACCCGAACGCAAGACCATGGTAGTGGTGCATTCGGGGCAGGCATAAACCCGATGAGTAGACCCATCAGCAGATGCTTGAGTTTGCTCAACCACCTCAGGATGACCCAGGTAAAAATCAATGGCCCGCTCAGCGATAGCTGACATGGGTTCTGAATCCACTGCTGCTCGGATTTTGAGCTGACGATGGAGGTCGGGTGGCAGGTAAAGAGTAACCTTCTGTTTATCTTGCATATGACTTAGTAAATGGGTACCCGGGTATAGCATACAGCTTAATGATCGGACACATTGCTGTCAAGCTGTCAAACCATTTTGACGTCAATCTCTTTACATAAATACATAATGCTCACAACTGAATCTGGGTAACCGCAATGTTTCCCTGAAAACAGGTGTCGACATCACTCCCTGGTTCGCGATCGCGGTGATGATAATCGCCTCTGTACACGAGTCCTGCCTCTTCCTGGCGGTAGGAAATCGGGAGCGGTTTCTTAGACAAAGGACATTGAACAATCGCTGGATCGGGGGCTTCTGGCGGGAGATGGGGCAAGTTCACATTCCAAAACCCTTGGGGGGGGAGGGGCTGGGCCCAGAGATATTTGATAACCTGCTGGGCCCAGCGGGTTGAACGAGACCAATCGACGGGGTAGTCCCGACGATGATATTGGGAAATGGCGATTCCTGGAATGTGGTGTAACGCAGCTTCGCGGACCGCTGCAACGGTTCCTGATACATAAATATCCGATCCCAAATTCCCGCCAGCATTGATACCGGAGAGGACCCATGTGAGAGAGGGGCATAGATGTTGTAATGCCACCCGCACACAATCAACGGGGGTCCCACCAATTCCATAGCTGGCAAGGATCATCGTTCCCTGCGGATCGGGATTAGACCGCTTTTCAAGGGTGATCGGTCCTGAGGTGGTCACTTGATGCCCGCAACCCGAATGATGAGTTTGGGGCGCAATAATCAGAGCGGGTTGGTCAATCGCCTGGGTTAAGGCTGCAAGACCTGGCGCATCAATGCCATCATCATTGGTAATAATCCCAGTCATGGCAGAAGGGTCAGCATTGTAGGTTGGCTGGCTTTATGGGTGGGCCAGGTTTCAATTTTCCAGGGTAGAGCCCCAGGGTAAGCGTTATAGTTGGGCATAATGGGTTGAACAATTTCGGCCTGATTGTTTGGAATGATACAGAGCTTGGTCTGCTTCATCAATCAGTTCTTTTGCCGTTTTATAGGTCGCGTCTGGTTCGGCAGCGTCTTGATCCGCGATCGCCGTGGCAATACCAATACTAATCGTCAGGTCTTGGATGGGCCAGCCATAGTTGTCCACCGCCTGTCTTAACGACTCGGCGACCTTGGCGGAGCCTTCTTGGTCACTATCTGGAAGGCAAACAATAAATTCTTCGCCGCCATAGCGACCCGCCAAATCACTTCTGCGCAGATTGGTTTTGAGAACGCCTGCGATTAGGACCAGCGCTTGGTCACCTGCCGAATGACCGTAGGAATCATTGAAGGTTTTGAAGTAATCTACATCGAGCAGCAGGATGGATAGAGGGCGTTGGGTGCGAGTTGCAAAAGACTGATATTGCTGGAGTTGAGTTAGAAATCCTCTACGGTTCATCAACTCGGTTAATGAGTCTGTATACGCAAGTTCAGTCAGTCGAAAATTCTCTTGGAGAATGCCTTCTTGAAAGCGTTTGAGGGCTTCACTCTCTCTGGCAATGCCAAAAATCGATTCGGTGTTGGGCTCAAAGCTAAAAGACCAAGTTAAGTAAGTTTGATTGCCATCCGCTTTACAATGCAGGGTTTCAAAATTGGGGTTCGTCTGATGGATAGAGGATTGGAGGATCTGCTGGGTTTGCGGTACCCATTCAGCATGGACAAAATCGAGGAATGATCGCCCCTGAATGCGGTGGTCATCCCAGCCAAATAGCCGAGTAAAGGCAGGGTTTACCCATTGAATTGTGTAATTGGACTTCAATACACAAACGATCTCTGGGCAAATATTGAAGAGCTGGTCCAGATTGGGTTCCAAAATAAATCGTCAGGGTAGAGGGACTGGTTGTTCTGCAACGTTGCCGATGTCAATAGTCCAGACAATAATCGCTTGATCGACTCAGTTTCAAAGATAAGCCATACATTCTCAGGAATTAAATAATGTGAGCGATTGCATCACAAATTTCGAGGGGTGATGGATTCTATTCTGACTTAAGATACCCAAAAAACATCCGAAAAATTTGGCTGGTTCCTAACAGCATTTCAATATACTGAGAAGAAAAATTAAGCTATATATCCCTCCCTTTTATTCCCGTGCCGGTGTCCTTAATAGCCTAATGCGGTCCCTTCGCCGCGGGGGTCAGCAGCGCCTTGGAGTTCATCACTGGGGGTAATCTCAATCAAGTTGGCATTGCCCCATTGCGATCGCATCTGAATTTGATGGCCTCGTTGACGCAAGGCTTCCACTGTGGGTTTTGGGAATTTCACCCGTTCTTCCATTCGCAACGGCAATGGTCGCCATTGATGGTGGACTTTAGGAGCATTAATCGCTGAAGCCACATCTTGTTCAAAGACCAAGACATTCATCACTAACTGCAAAACGGTGGTGATGATGGTGCTTCCCCCGGCAGCACCGACCACCAGTCTTAGCTTTCCAGCTTCAGTAACGATGGTGGGGGTCATGCTGGAAAGGGGCTTTTTGGCTGGTGCGATCGCATTTTGGGTATTGCCCACTAACCCAAAGGCATTGGGGACCCCCGGTGCCGTCGCGAAATCATCCATCTCATTATTGAGCACGATTCCTGTCCCAGGGACAACGACCCCCGCTCCAAACCCTAAATTAAGGGTAAACGTCAGGCTGACGGCATTGAGATCGCGATCCACTACATTTAAGTGACTTGTATCATTCGACTCATATTGGAGCCACCTCAAGGTTCGGGCATCCATTGCCCTGATCTGCTCCGCCGGACGAGCTTGATTTGGGTTAATCTCTCGAATGCGACGCTGTGCATATTGAGGGCTGATCAGTTCCTTAACTGGAACCTCGACGAAATCAGCGTCTCCAAGATATTCAGCGCGATCCGCATAGGCAATTTTCATTGCTTCGATTAAGGAATGTAGGTAATCAGGAGGGTCTGGGGTGGAAGGGAATGGCTGCCCAAGCGTAAGTAAGTTTAAGATCTGGAGCAGATGAACGCCCCCGGAAGAGGGGGGCGGCATGGAGCAGACTTGCATTTGCCTAAACTCACCACACAAGGGATCTCGCCAAGTGGGGGTGTAGGTTTTTAAGTCTAAAAGGGAGACTAGACCATTGTTCTTCTGCATATCTTTAGCAATGGCTAGAGCGATAGAGCCTGAATAAAAAGCCTGAGGATCTGCAGCAAGTCGTCGTAGGGTTTTTGCTAAGTCTGTTTGAATCAGGCGACTGCCAACCGCCAGCGGTTGACCTGAAGGGAGAAAAATCCTGCGAGCAGCTGGGTTCGCTGCTAGTGCCTTTTGACGAAGGGTGATGATACGGTGGGTGCGATCGCTCATCTCAAATCCCTCTGCTGCCAGCTGAATGGCAGGTTCCAACAACGTTTGCCAAGGTAATCGGCCATATTTTTGATGAACGGCTTGCAAACCCGCAACCGTCCCAGGGACTGCCACAGCGCGATGGCCATCAATACTGGCTCGGGGAATCACCTCACCTGCCGCATCTAGATAGAGTTTGGAGTTTGCCTTCAGTGGAGCTCGTTCGCGAAAATCCAGGGCAACAATTTGATTGGTTTCTCCAATCCGTAGCAGTAAAAATCCTCCTCCCCCAATCCCTGCCGAAAAAGGCTCCACAACTGAAATGGCCATTGCTGTTGCCACGGCTGCATCCACAGCGTTTCCACCTTGCTTCAGAATCTCTAATCCAACTCTGGTTGCATCGGGATGGGCAGAGGTAACAACGCCCGTTCGTCCCTGGGCGAATGGCGGGGCTGCCAAACAAGGCCCCATAAATGCGCCCATTGCCAAGTAAACACTTGAGCAAGTCGCAGCCCAAAACTTTAATAGCACCATAGATGAATGTTGATGACCGAGCGAGGGGAATCGTGAAACACAATACTGTGAGTAGCCTATCGCGAAATAATGATGGGTTCACTGAACATCACGATGGTGAAGCCAAACATTCATTGATGATGAACTGACGTGTAATAGGAATTAATCAGCAACTAATATTCTGGATTCAATGTCATCCCATAGGGATGGGGAGTAGGACAAGGCAGACTTTTTGCAGTAAATCGTAACAATGATGGACTTGAGGTAAAGATTAAATAGATTCAGATCGTCTAACGGAAAGTCTACTATGTCAGAATTAAAATTAATTGCATCAAGCCAAATCTGCTGAGAGCGCATTGCAAACGCTTTATCCTGCTCAAAAGGTGCCGACTCACTTGGAATCTCTTTTTTAACAGATTCCAGATTTTTCATATATTGATTGAAATCAGCATTATTGAAAATTTTAATCTCCTTAAGCCTTTTGGCATTAATGATTGAAATCTTGACGGCATGCTTAAAGGCATGGGCGCGAGTGCTCTCAATACCACAGTGCAAAAAACCATCCGTCTTCCTAATTCGATCTAAAACTAAGGTTAGCAGTCGCTTATCCGTCAGCGCACTGGTTAGTTCACACGCTAAGTCATAGGTCAGATAGAGTGTTTTTTTATGGATGGAATCCTCAGGATTGGAGAAGCGAGTAATTGGGGCTAGGGGATGAACCCGAGGAAACAAAAGCCCAATGGCCGCTGCTCTTTTGGCCGCTGGCTTGAACTGGCCCGCTGTATCTTGTGTCATTTGCACAGCACATCGAAGCAGATTTTGGAGTGCTGGAGATTTTTCAAGATAGCTTCGGGCCTGTCTCTCCATGAGTTGTAATAATTCATCTGCCTTGCTCATCCCTGATAAAAGCATAAAAATCTCTTGCCAGCGATCATCCGTAAGATACTGGTCAATTAATTCCTGCAAGAAGGACTCATCTTGCTTCGATTGATTAAAGATATATTGAGTTGCTAGATATTCTTGTATTGTTAGGTGTGAAAAAGAGTAAATCCCCTCAACTCGCTCAACCAATAGCCCATGTTGTAATTCAATCGACTTCAAGACTTTCTTGCCGTCAATGAACGCAACATCTGGCAACATCCTTCCCAGTAAATCTTCAAGCTGATGAGAAAGTGCCCGCTTTGAAATAAATAATTCATCGTTTTTAAAGGCATCAAAGGCAATTTCCGACAAAATTAGTTCTTTTTGTCTGGTTGCTAGGCCTTTATAGATTCCTTCTCTGGGAACATCCTTCTCAGCGTCCCATTCCTCTAATAAAACCCAAAGAGATTTCTCATATAAAGTTGCTCGATGTTTTGGGAGATTCCCTTCTCTCCGAAAAACAAGACACAACATCGTTAGGAGTAGAGGAGTTCGAGTCAGCTCTTTTGCAGCAGCATTACTACTACTGTTCAGTTGTTCCCAACAGATGTGGCCTTGCTGAGGATTGCTGTGAAACCACTTCTCAATATATTGCCGAATTTGATGATCATCGAACTCAGCGATAACAACATCTGTAAAGTTGCGCAGATTATATCGATAAGCAGCCGGTCTACAGGTAATAATAAAGCGATTACGATGAAAACGATTGGCAAAATCTTGAATTTTAGAGATTGCTTCACTCATTTGCTCTATAGGGACCTCATCAAGCCCATCCAGCAATATCAGCAAATCCCCTTGTGTCAGGGCTTGTTGCAGAAATTTATGAGTTTTAAAAGAACCACAAATCTCAAATTCATCAATAATTGCAGATTCAAGATCAACTTCTGAAAAACTAAATTTTTTGAGTTCAATAAATACTGGAATACAATTATGCTCATAATACCCTTCATGGCTTTCTTTTAATGCCTCCAAGCCAATTTTCCGCAAAAATGTAGATTTACCCGTGCCTGGGCCTCCTAATACCATCAAGTATTGAAAGGAATTAGCTATTTCTATGCCAGACTGGCGTTTGGTATGTTTTTCTTCTAGTAAAAAAACCTTTCGCTGCCGATAATTCTCTTCCAGCCAATCCATTGAATCTGAACTGAGAACGGAATCCTCATTCAGAAGATGCATCTTGGTGTAAAGCGAATCTAGTTGGGCTGGCTCCCGCATCCCCAATACCTTTAAGATGCCGTGGCGTTCAGAGTAGCGCCTTAAATACGCTGCCGTCGAGAAAATCTGTGACTGACATTTGTTGATTTCAGAACTGTAATAAGGTGAGGAATGCTGACCCCTCCGCACTACATTGGTATCCTTAGTCCGATCCTGAATTGAGGCAACCGGCTGATTCACATCATAGACAGGATCGGTCAGTTTAGATTTAGAGGGTCTTAGACGTTCCCACTCATGATCAAATTTTTCTAGGTTATCTAATTGTTGATAACGATCAAACCAAAGTTTGATTGTAAAGTTCCACTTATTCGATCCTCTGGGCTGACAGCGATTGTCTGTAAATATATTTAAATATTTTTCTAATAATTTAAGAGAAGTCTTGATGTGATTGCTACTGAGCTGCCCCTCGTATGGATCAGAACGGGTTAACGCCGCTAAGGCATGGACTGTCGTCTCTACCACCAACTGATGGTCTGTCTGCCAATTCACCCTAATTTGAGATCGCAACTGGTCACTAATGACCAATTCATCATTGGCATAGGCAAGTAATGCTTCTAGCAAACGCTTGGTTCGCTGTCTTGGCACCGGGCCATAGGTCAGCTGATTTCTGCCTTTTGCATGATCGGGGAATTTACCTGAGTCATACATCGGTAGGTCTGGAATTAATTAGGGAATGTACATAGTATATGAAACCTGCTAATCCAAACATACACCGCAAGGTAAAAGGCATAAAAATGTGCTTTCTATAAAGTTAGCAAGAACTGATAGGTTCGTTATCTACTGTCAACTCTCAAAGTCTCTATTCTTGTGGCTCCTGGAGTTCGGATAAGGGAGTTGCTTATCGTTACTATCACTAAGTTATCTATATAACATCAGCGCTAGAAAGCACATCATTATGGAGATTAACCGAGCTCGGAATTAAAAAGTCCCAGAATAAAATTACCTAAGAGACCTCTAAGCGCATCTGTCTAATTATGAACCACAACAAATCTTTACTGGTTGTTATTTAGCGAAAAGTTAATGTTCCCCAACCTTGTTATTCAGTTAACAGTAGAGATGATTATGAATATCACAGATCGAGATTTACCCTCAATTGATGCAGAGATTCTTCCTTTATTAACGGAAGCTTGTAAATATCCTCCCGGCAACTTTAAACGGAAGCAATGCTTAACGAAGATGATCAGAATTATCCAACAGTCCAATAGACTGTGGCACGAGCATACACCGTACTATGAAGATGCCTTGCAACAAACTTGGCTTTACTTTTGTCAAAATATCTGTGAAGCGGGGACAGGTGAAAAATATGACCCTAGCCGCAGTAGCGTTATCACCTGGTTAAATCGGTATTTAAAATGGCGGCTGCAAGACTTTCGGATTAAAAACAGCCAACATCTTGCGAAATATTATTCCTCTGCTTCACAGAAAAGTTCCCATAAACCTCACGATACCTTGGCTAATGTAGCAGCGCCTCCTGACATTCCACCCATTTTGGAAACCACACAACATTGGATTGAGACTGACCCGTCGGGAGATTTGCGAAAACAACATATCCATAATCGTCCTGAGGTGAATTGTCAGATGTTGTTGTTAAAGCGATTGTTTTCACAGACCCAATGGGCACAGATTTCATCGGAATTTGACTTACCTGTCTCCACATTGAGCAGTTTTTACCAACGACAATGCATTCCAACTCTACGGAGTTTCGGTGAGTTAAACGGTTTTTTCTAGCAATCCGATTTCAAAAACAGAATTTATCTTATTTGCTCGTATTAAATAAGTTATTCTCTTTATTCCTGAACTATTCGGGCAATGGCGCTGGTGATGCGAGTATATTGATAGTCCTCTGCCAGCTCAATTAAGTGTTGGGAGGCTGATTCATATTCGGACGGAATTTCGGATAAAAGCTGGATGACCCGTTTGCCCTTGAGTCTGAGGGCAGCATGGTAGAGTGCATCTAACCAGTGGGGGGGCATGGAGCTGAGCGCTTGATCGATGACCTCTGGAGGAATGACTGCTGAGGGGAGTTCTTCGAGTTCAGCCCTATTTTTCGGCGGTTGGGGGGAGAGAACTGTTGCCTCCACTGCAGTATGGTGTGCGCGAGGGTTTTGGTCGGTATCTGCGATGATCACTGGAGCCGTGAATGTAAAGGTGGTGCCATGTCCCACTTGGCTAGAGACGATTATGTCTCCACCCATCAGTTGAGCGAATTGTTGACTGATAGGTAACCCTAGCCCTGTACCAGCTTTCGATTTTTCGCCACTTTCAGTTTGTTCAAAGGGAACAAACAATTTATAGAGTTCGGAAGCGGCAATTCCCTCGCCCGTATCTTCGATCTCAAACTGTAACGTTAAGCCCTTTGCTGTGGGGAGGCGATTGATGCGTAGGGAAATCTGTCCGGTAGGGGTAAATTTAAGCGCATTACTCAATAGATTGATCAAGACTTGTCGGAGTTTCTGGGCATCGCCGACGAGGTATGGGGGCAGCTCAGAGGCCATTTCCACCCGAAAAGCTAATCCTTTTTGCTCGGCTCGGAGTCTAAAGATACCTTCAACCGTTTCGATTAAGGTGCTGAGCTTAAAGGGGACTTCGTGGAGTTCTTGTTTGCCTGATTCCAGCTTGGCTAGGGATAAAATATCGTTGATCAGCCCCAATAAATGCTCGCCAGATTGGTTAATCAACCGATTTCGTTTGTGGTTGGCTTCTGAAAGGGTACTGTCCTGGGCCATCATTTGGCTAAACCCCAGAATTGCGTTGAGAGGGGTCCGCAATTCATGACTCATTTTGGCCAGAAATTTTCCTTTGGCGCGACTGGCCATTTCTGCCGCTTCTTTCGCTTGGCTGAGTTCTAGGTTAGATTGTTGCAGCTCAGAGGTCCGTTGGGCCACCTGAATCTCTAGATCGGTTTTGGCCTGTTCCAGGATGCGTAGGGTTTGTTGCTGAGCTTCAACTTTGGTTTGGATGAGTCGGTCGTATTGGTAGAAGGCATCAAGTCCCAAGCTAATCAGCAGGAAGCTGGCTAGGGTAGGAACCACAGGGAGCCACCATCCCCAGATAAGGGCTTGGTAGCTGATGCCAATAGCAAGGAAAGTGCAGAGTGCGATCGCAAGTATCGTATACCGAGGTGAACGAATATAGGCGGCAACAACCATGCCCACCCATCCCCCAAAGATAATGCAAAGGGTTTCTAACCAATCAGGCCAAGCGTTAATGAGGGGCCGGTTGTCCAGGGTGGCACTCAGCATTTGGCTGACGGCGTGGGCATGGAGTTCAATGCCATAAACCCAGTTTTCTATCGGGTCGATGATAGAGGGAACAGCAGCGGGCGAATAATCCTGGAAACTAGACGTGGTGATGCCGATAATGACAATCCGGTTTTTGACTAAATCCGGCGAGAGTTCACCGGAGAAGATTTCCTTTAAGGAAATAGAGTCAAAGGCTTGGGGGCCATTGCGGAAATTTAGCAACGTTTGGATATCCCCATTCCCAGTATTGGTGCGGATATAGCCGCCAAAGTTCGGACGAAGTTGAGGGATTTCCGCTGACCTAAATCGCATGGTTCTCGGATCTTGAATGCCATTGTCTAGCTGAATATCTAACGCTGCGAGGTAAGTTTCAGCCAACTGTAAGGCTAGGGAAAATCGGAAGTTGTTCTGGGTGCGGGTTCCCAGGAGAACACGACGTTGGCGACCGTCCAGATCAATGGGGGCATCCGCGAATCCAACCCGCTCCATTGGTAAGCTAGGGGGTGGATTAACTCTATTGGAAAGGACTTTATCAATACCGAAAAGATTGTCCATCGTCCGAAAAACGTTAGCCAGGTCTGCCGATCCGGGCTCTATGGGTAAATCGCGGAATAGATCAAGGCCAATCGCGCGAGGCTGGTGTTCTTGCAGGATATTTAGCAATTTGGCTAAGTCCTGATCGGGGATGGGATAGCGGCCAATGGCACGAATACTGTCCTCGTCAATTTTGACCAGCAAAATACGTTGGTCTGGTGGCTCCGCAGCTCGATGTTTGAGATAGAAATCTAAAGCTTGCCATTCCGACCATTGAAACACGCCTGCCCATCGTCCTCCCAGGATTAAACCCAAAATCAATACGCTGGGTAGCGCCACCAGTTTGAGCGGGGCTAATGGTTGGCGAAGTTTATGCCAAATCTTAGATTTCAATACCGATTCCTTTGCCTGATGAGATGCCCATAGCCAGGGTGATGTGAGTGAATATATCCCCCCTCTCTAAGCACAGAATTTGTGGTTTTATCTGTGCTGAAGATCGACCTGAACTTTCTTGACATGAAGACCTGAACAAATGCTGAATTTTCCTGATGATAACGGGATTTTTTCTGCTAGCAGGCTCCATTAATGTAATTTCATCAACCGAATTGCGGGGGAGATCGACTATGTCTTACGACTTTAGATATACCAAACGAACCAACGAAATAGAGCCGTTCTGGCAAACAATGATGGCGACCCTGAAGGAGGGATTTAAGGAATGGGTCCGTCGAGAAATTATTGATTTTGACCCCTATGACGATGAAGGGGAACTCATTGATTTCCCTGAAGAACTGAGATCGGATAAATAAGTGAGGTATTACTATGTTTTTAGAGGAAACTCGCCACTATATCCGTTCCTCTGCCCTGGCACAACTATCACGGGTATCCTTAGAGCCCTGGCAGGAGGTCGCTTTGGAATGGACCGATCAGGATTTAGCCGTCATTGCTGATCGAGATCAACGGTCTGCTCAGTGGCTCACGGAGCAGATGGCGATCGCGTTTTGTACCGTCAGTGCGAAGTGAGGTATGCACAAATGGTTAATGCTCATTTCCGGTCAAATTTGAAGAGACCTTCCTTCTCCAAGCACATCAGGTCTAAGTCCCATCCCTTCACTTGCTGCTTCAGCATAGGGGTGCTCCTGGTATCAATGTTGGCCTTTCCCTGGCCTGCTGGGGCCAGGCGCTATAAACCCCCAACGGGTAACCCACCAGATGGTTCGTTTGGATCGAATGGTTCGAGGGGGTGCGACCTGAACAAAGATCGTCCTCAATTAGAACAGATGCAGGGGAAAGAGGAAACACGGCCCTCTCAAGTCGCTCGAACGAAGAGTGTCCCGATCACTCTTTTAGCCCCCCTAAGCCATGTGGGACGAACCAGTGCTTTGACACCTACGTTGGCTTGGTTTGTGTCGGCCTCTCAACCCTATCGCGTCAAGGTTTCCATCTTTACCTTTGATGCGGATCAAAGCTCTACCCTGTTGCATGAATTGGAATATGTGGAGACGAATTCAGGATTGGTGCACTATACCTTGCCTGAAGATAAGTCGAATCTTCAGACGGGGCAACGGTATTTTGTGGAGTTGAGTGTGGCTTGCGATCCCACCAGCGCTCGGTATAACCAGACGTTTATTGCTGAGATTGATGTTGAAGCGCCATCCCCTGCGCTAACACAAGCAATCTCTCAAGCCCGGACGCCGAGCCAAAAAGCGCAGCACTATGCAGAAGCGGGCTATTGGTTTGACACGGTGAGGGAGCTGTTATCGGCGGCGACGGAGATACAGTCATATGCCCTCCTTCGATTCCGATTAAAAGAACTGGCCGGAGCTGAGAAAAACCCCGAGCATCGCCAAGGGCTGCTTCAAATTGCAGAGACCCTTGATGATGCGAGTCTTAAGGCCTCTGACCCGTCCGAGAATTTAGATCGTTCATCTGCTACCCCTTGAATTGAAAGTTGTGTTCCCTCGCCTTTAGTAAACTTTCACTAGTCATGACGATATGAATAGGATTGGGTGCGATCACATCCTTAAACAACCTGGGTTAAGGCCAGCCGTTGCTTCTCTAATGGGAGTAATTTTAAGTCCACTGCTCCCCTCAAAACTAGCACTAGCTCAACTTATTGCCCCCGACAACACCTTGGGACCAGAACAGTCCGTGGTTGCACCTGGAGCAACGGCGAACGATTTTGTGATTAATGGCGGAGCACAGCGCAATACAGCCCTGTTTCATAGTTTTGAACGATTTGGAATCAATCCCAATCAAACGGTATTTTTTAGTAACCCGGCTGCTGTTGAGAATATTTTTGCGCGGGTTACAGGAGGGACAGCTTCCAACATTAATGGTCTGTTGGGGGTGGATGGTCCTGCAAATCTATTTTTCGTCAATCCCAGCGGTATTCTGTTTGGTCCCAATGCTCGGCTAGATGTGGCTGGGGCATTTGTGGCTACCACAGCGGATCAATTTCTGCTCCCCAACGGTAATTCCTTTAATGCAGCCAATCCAAACGCTCCTCCCTTGCTGACGGTTTCGGTCCCTTTAGGAGTCCAATTTGGAGCGAATCCCCAACCGATGACGGTCAATGGCTCAAGGTTGGAGACTGCCGTAGGGGCACCCCTAGCTCTACTGGGAGGGGAGGTGACTCTGGAAGGTGCCGAGCTATTGGCACCCGGTGGACGCGTTGGTCTAGGTGGGCTGTCGCAATCCGGTACTATCTTCTTTGATCTGGAAGCTGCAACATCTGAAAATTTCTTGACTATTCCAGTCTTGGGACGATCCAATCTGTTTCTGAATAACTCAACGGTTGATGCTGTGCATGAGGGGGGAGGCGATATTGTTTTGCAAGCACAGACTATTTCACTCATCCAAACAGACCTTTTTGTCGGATTGAACGACAATGTCATCGACTTGGATGCCCAGGGGGGAGACATTCTATTGAGTGGGACTGGGGATATTCAACTCACAGAGAGTACGGTCAGGAGTGATGCTTCTTCTGAAGGACTAAGTGGGGATATTCAAATAAATGCCCGCCATCTGATGCTTGCGAATGGCTCCGTTGTTGATGCGGGAACCTTTGGTGCAGGGAGTAGTGGCGATATTTTTATCAATACGACGGAGTCAGTAACGCTTCAAGGGACCTTGAATGGTCAGCCCAGCCGAATTGTTACCCAACTACAGAATCCCGGGGAGTTCGATGGTGGCAATATCGAACTGATAACTGGACAGCTCACCATACGGGATGGGGGGCAGATTTCGGCCTCAACCACGCCTGGGTCAGAAGGGAATGCAGGGAATGTCTTGATTGAGGCCAATCGAAGTATTTTCGTTACTGGCTCATCGCCAGTCCCCAGTGGAATCTTTACTCGCTCTTTGGGCAATGGCGATGCAGGCAATGTGGAGATTCTCTCCCCGACGATAACCATGAGTAATGGGGCTCAAATTTCTATGAGTAGTTCGGCGGGGGCAGCGGGACGTTTATTTATCGATGCCAATACGGCTGTTCTCGATAATGCGGC
>NZ_JANQOP010000206.1 GCF_028285745.1 Acaryochloris sp. IP29b_bin.137
AAGAATTAACATAACTTTTGATACTAGAGGGTGATCAATGAGATTTCGCACTTTAATCGTTACTTTTTTAGCGGTCTGTCTGGGGGTATTCTCAGTCAACGCCAAGGCTTTGGCTGTTGTTCCCAGCTCCATGACCTATGACCAGGTAAAAGGCACTGGTCTGGCTGATAGCTGCCCAACCCTTCCTACAGGCACCGGTGACACCATATCAGTTGGAGGGTCTGCCTACATCACAGATTTGTGTTTGCAACCCACTTCGTTCTTTGTCAAGGAAGAGCCTAAGAATCCTCGCCAAGAGGCAGAATTTGTTCCTGCGAGCGTGATGACTCGCAAGACCACCACCCTTGAGCAAATCGAGGGGCCTTTATCCGCCGATGGTGGCAAGTTGACTTTCAAAGAGAAAGATGGCATGGACTTCCAAGCCATTACCGTCCAAATTTCTGGCCGTGAGCGGGTTCCAATGCTGTTCACCGTTAAAGAACTGCTTGCCTCTGCTTCTGGCAGCTCCATTGCCGATGGAACCACCTTCTCTGGAGAGTATGACGTTCCTTCGTATCGCACCTCTGGTTTCTTAGACCCCAAAGGTCGGGGTGTTTCGACGGGTTACGATGCTGCTGTTGCTTTGCCCGCCTCCGCCGATGCTGATAAGCTCAACCGGGCCAATGCCAAGCGCTTCGATCTCACCAAAGGTAATATCTCCATGAGTGTTGCTTCTGTCGATAGCGAGACGGGCGAATTTGGTGGCACCTTTGAAAGCGAGCAATTCTCTGATAGCGATTTAGGTGCTATTGATCCTTTAGAAGTAAAAGTTCGGGGTATTTTCTACGGTCGCATTAACTAGAACGCCTTAATTAGTCTCAACCTGGGTTTATCTCCCTCTGGGACAAAGATATATTTCGGATTAGCAGATGGGCTATTACTATGCCTATCTGCTTTTTTTATCGCTTGGAGGTTTTCCCTGCTCCCCTCCTGAAATAGATTGAGCTAATAGTCTGAAACAGTTGTTTGGGAATGCTTTCAGGATTTATCACTCTAGCCAAGACAAAGAGAAATAATGAATCAATAAGTAATGTTAAGTAGTGATCTGAAAAGTTCCGTGGATTTGCTGATGTCCGTTTATCCCTTCACTTCTTAAGTTAATGAAAGGTTCTAACCGAATTTTTTAAGCTCCAATATCGGCTCAGAACAACCTAATCAAGCTATTTCACACCCCTTCTTTTCTGATATGACTGCAACTCTTTCTCGGGAACTCAAAAGTGAAAGCTTAGAGTTATTACGACAATATCAACAGTCCTCCTGTACTGAGTTGCGAAATCGTTTGGTTCAAATGAATTTGGGGTTGGTGAGGAAAGAAGCCCATCGCTGGGTCGGGCATTCAACTGAAAGTTTTGATGATTTAATGCAGATTGGTTCGCTGGGTTTAATTCGAGCGATCGAACGATTCGATCCCGTCAAAGGCCATGCATTTAGCTCTTTTGCCGTCCCTTATATCCGTGGGGAAATTCAACATTATCTCCGCGATAAAAGCCCTCAAGTTCGGATTCCTCGGAAGTGGCACGAATTGCAACGCCAAGCCATTAACGTGACTCGGGAAATGCGAGATGAGTTACAGCGACAACCCACCGATAAGGAACTTGCGGCTGCCCTTGATATCTGTCAAAAGGAATGGCAAGAAGTGAAGCTGGCCTCCTGTAATCGATCTATTTTGAGCTTAGATGCCCCGGTTCATAATTCTGAGCAAGAATCGATGTCCTTAGGGGAACTGCTACCGGATCGCCGCTATCATAGTTTCCAATTAGCTCAGGAAGACCAAATTCGTCTCCGCCAGGCGCTATCGAAATTAGAAAAAAGAACCTCCGAGGTTTTAGAGTTTGTCTTCTTTCACGACTTGACCCAAAAAGAAACAGCGGAGCTTCTAGGCATTAGTGCGGTGACGGTTTCTCGTCAGGTCAAGAAAGGGTTGGTGGCCTTACGGCAAATGCTCAAAGGAACAGATGAAACAACTGAAAAGACTGTCTAGGGAGTGTCCCAACGGTTAGGCTCTATCCTTAGGCAATGGAGTCAAGGTATTATGCCTAGGTTGTAAGCGCCGGTATCGGCAACGTGATTAAGCTGATTTATTGGGGAACCCCACAGTTTGCAGTACCGAGTTTAGAGCGGCTATTACAAGAACCTAATTTTGAGGTTGTTGGCGTGGTTACTCAGCCTGATAAACGCCGAGGCAGGGGTGGAAAAGTCTCTCCTTCCCCGGTGAAGGAAGTTGCAGTAGCGGCAGGATTACCGATCTGGCAGTCTCAGAATATTAAGGCGGATCAGACTGTGCTAGCAGAGTTGCGATCGCACGCTGTGGACGCCTTTGTGGTTGTGGCTTATGGACAAATCCTTTCCCCCGAGATCCTGGCGATGCCCCGCTTAGGCTGTATTAATAGTCATGGATCCCTGTTGCCGAAATATCGGGGGGCCGCTCCTATTCAATGGGGACTGTACTATGGCGAACCCAGGGCTGGTATCACAACGATGCTGATGGATGAGGGCATGGATACGGGAGATATGCTGCTCAGGCAAAGTATTGAGGTGGGCCTATTGGAAAACGCAATGGATGTGGCTATTCGCCTGGCGGATTTATCCGGTGAGACGCTGGTCAAGACCCTAGGTCAACTTGAGCAGGATAGACTTTCACCCGTTCCCCAGAATGTTGAAGAGGCGACCTATGCGCCGCTGATCACTAAATCAGATTTTCAGTTGGACTGGTCGAAATCTGCGATCGCACTGCACAATCAAATTCGAGGATTTGCCCCCAATTGTGTGACGCAATTTCGCGGCACTAGCCTAAAAGTGATGGCGTCTGCTCCCCTTGGGCAGGACTATGTCGCAGCCTTACCCGATGAGTTAGCCACCCTTGCCCAGGGCATTAACCTTAGCCTTAATCTTACGTCTGGAAGCATTGTCCATCTGGCCCCTCAGCAAGGCCCTATTATCCAGACAGGAGATGGCCTGTTATTGTTGCGGTCAGTGCAATTGGCCGGTAAGCGTCGCCAATCCGGTGGGGATTTTGTCAATGGCGTTCGACTGTCTGTGGGGGAAGTCTTAGGCGAAAAGGTGACTTGAATAGGGTGAACCCCTTCTTGCGGATGATGCATTGCTCAGGCTACATCGCGAAACCCATGATGCTAGAGATCTAATGTCAAGGATTAGACTGATTTTGACGAATGGATAAAATCATGGGCGCTAGCAAGATAACCAGCTTAATTGGACTCCGCTTGACTGGGATATTGACAATAATCTTTCTGTGTCTGGGATGTGAACCGAATACGGTGACTGCTGACACTTCACCCAACCATTCCGCCAGATATTTCACTGAAAAAATCAAACATGAAGGGATTCAACGCACTTATCACATTTATCTACCGCCTGGGTTGAACCCAAACAAGTCATTGCCGTTGGTACTCGTTCTTCATGGGGGAGGGGGAACAGGACGCAAATTTGACCAATCTCTTTCTCAAGGGCAGCTTAAGACCATTGCCCATCAGCGAGGGGTTATTTTGGTGTTTCCAGATGGCGTTAATCGACAATGGAGTGATGGGCGAACTGAGCATCTGAAGCAAAAAAAATCCTACGATGATGTTGGATTTATATCCAAGGTCATTGACAGGATGATAGAAGGCTATGGCGTTGACTCCCAACGGGTTTACGCTACGGGTATCTCAAACGGCGGTTTTATGTCAGTGCGCTTGGCCATGGATCTATCTGACAAGATAGCTGCGATCGCACCCGTCACAGCGCAACTTCCCCTCGCTCTCAAGCATAAGAATCCCAAGCAGCCCATTTCAGTCATGATTATCAATGGCACCGAGGATCCGATTGTGCCTTTTAAGGGAGGGCATGTTCGCCTCTTCCGGTTTGGTCGCAGTCGTGGCGAGATACTCTCAACCGCCGACACCCTTGAGCATTTTCGACTTCACAATAATTGTTCTTCAACACCACAGAAGACACGACTCCCGGACAGGGATCCTACCGATGAGACAAGGATCGAGATTGAGCAATATGCAGGCTGTAACGATACAACAGAGGTAACCCTCGTAAAAGTCATTGGAGGTGGTCATACCTGGCCTGGAGGAGCGCAATACCTTAAATCAAGAATCATTGGCCGGGTATCAAATGATATCAACGCCAGCGAGATGATCATTGACTTTTTTCTCAAACATTCGCGTTAACGGCAATGATGGGGATTCAACGCTTCCTAAACCTTTCAAAAACAAGGTTGTTGTTTTCCTTACTCTTCAGTAAGTTCGAAACGTTTCTGTCGCATCATGCCAAAAAGTGACTCCAACTTTGGATCACGTTCGGTGAACCATACCACTGGTAGGGAGTATGCTTAGGGGCCGCTTGAGTGGGATGAGGAGAATGCCAAACATCATCCAACGTCAGATTAGTCGCCCCCAACAAATGGGCAGACAGAATCGGTGTCACCCCATCCCCCCAACATTTTCCTTCGCCACAGGTGACTTTATAGCTGCTGTAGGTAAACCATTGGCCTAGCCGCCAACTCCGCTGCCCAAATAGGGCTTTACCTGCAACGCAAACATACTTCACTTGGGAGTGAAAAGCACCTGGGTAGTTATCGTTCACGAAATTGAGGTTACGCTGGGTCCAAGCTTCTTTACTGGAATGTGGGGTGCCCAGGCTAATCAGCGTGTGGACTTTGGTTTGAGCTTTCCATACCTGGCCGCAGTAAGGTTCTGCTCCCATAAAAATGCGGGAGATCCAACCGCCTGCTGAGTGGCCCACGAGGTTGACTTGGGGGGCTTGAGTGCTATCAAGCAACTGTTGAACCGTGCGATCAAGCTGTTGCAGAATGGGGGTGACTGGACGTCCACCCAAAGTGACCAACCAGTCTTGGCGCTGTAGAGGAACGATGGTTGTTTCCGTTCCCAATGCATTGAGTTGTTGTTGGAGGTCTAGATAGTCTTTCGCAGGGGCAAGATATCCTGGCAGGATAACAGTCGGTAACATTTATGAGCGTTTTCTACGAGGTGTTTGCAGCCACATGGTTAAGCCTGTTACAGCAAGCATAAGCAAGGCAAAGGTATTCACAAAAGGATAAATGACCTCTAATTTAAGGGGACCAAAGTTGCCTTTGTGGATATCCAACAACCAGAAAAAATCACTGTTTGCCTGGGTCAGATTGGCAACTTGATAAAGGGAACCTGAGAGAGAAGTAAGGATGAGTGGCAGCACCCATATAGGCGCAATTCGATAATGTAATCGTCGTATTTGGGCCTTATTGATAGCCATATTGGCAAGTAAAGTTATGTCTACTTGCTTATTGTGACACTGACTGGTTCAGATGGGATTGATGTTTTAAACTGGCGCTTTTGGGAATGGGCATTGAGGCCACGTAGCACTCCATTAACTCTGATGTAGCTGTTTTTCTAGCCAATGTGCGACATCTGCTTGAACATCCTGATAATTTAAATCTTGATGAAGATCATGATAGGCACCAGGATATTCAATAAATTGCTTATCTTTGGAAGTGATTTTCTGAAAGTACTTTCGACTTGGTTCAGGTGGAACAGTCCTATCCGCAGTCCCATGAAGCATCAGTACGGGCACCCTAAGCTCCGATATGTGAGTTTGCAACCAATCTACGGTAGAGAAGAATTCCGTGGACATTCGGGCCCTGCCGTAAGTATGCCGTAATGGATCGTGACTATGAGTTTTCACAATATCGGGATTCCGGGATCCTGCGGACAAATCTATCCCCGTATTGAGTGTAAAGCCTGGCCAAATAGAGGATAGGAGACGACCGATCAAAAACTTGGCTGGAGAAAGCCCAACTTTACCGATGGGTAGAGCACTCAAAATAACCCCTTGAATGGCTTGGGGATAACGAATCGTATAGTCCAAGGCAATGGTTGCTCCCAGACTGTGACCGTATAAAAAACAGGGATTGTCTGGGGATTCGTCATCAATGACCTTCAATAAAGCCGTGAGATCTTCACGAAATTCTGACCAGCGATTAATATATCCTCGTTTCCCTTCAGACCGTCCATGCCCGCGCAAATCGAAACCATAAACGGCATACCCCCTCTCAACGAGATCAGTGACCACAAACTCAAAGGTATTGGAGTGGCTACCAAGACCGTGAATGATAATGACATTTGCATTTGGTTGTTCGCAGGGCAGCCAAACTTGGTAGAAAAGGGTTAAGTTTCCAGTGCCAATAAACGTCCCTTCCCGATGTTTCATCGTTTGATGCAGCTTCGTCACTATCTAACCCTTAGTCCGTTAAATCAAATTTCCAAATAACTCAGTGGCAGGAAAATATTCTTAGGCTACAGAAATTTTTCACCTGTGACTTAAATGTTAACAATCTCGCTGATGAGGCGTCTGAGGAGGAATTCTCCTCCGCGTCCCATTGCTGGGCCACTGAGAAGATGGGGCTAGGGATGGAGCGACCTTGTGATTCAGGTTTGGCCTTATCTATGATGAGAGCCGGATCTGTTAGGATATCTCCTAGTTTGGGGCTGTGGCTCAGTTGGATAGAGCAAGCGCCTCCTAAGCGCTAGGTCGGCGGTTCGAGTCCGCCCAGTCCCGTTATCGGCTTCAACTATTTGATGGAGTTTAAGTCATTTGTTCATCTCCTCAAACCTCTATCGCTAATCGGTATTAGCGATCTAGTCTTTGGCAGGATAAGTAGTCGATTGCCTGGCTTTCTCAGAATCCTGACAATAGTTTATAGAATTTAGCTGAGCTTAAGCCTATTTCTTGAAAGAGTGATCTATCATCTGACAGGAAAATCTTCTGATTTATCCTCAATCCTCCCTATTGCAAGGATTAAGCCTTTATGATTGCAACTGCACCATCGCCAAATACTCATCAAGACGATCTTCATTCTCTGTTGCCCCATCTCGCAGGTCGGGAATCAGAGCTAGCTGCTCTGGTCAACCATTCCGATCCGGTATACCTCCCTACTACCGATCTGCACTTAGAGAGCATTAATTCAAGCTTTGCTTGTGCCCTCCATATGCATCAGCCCACTATTCCAGCGGGCGTACAGGGCGCGTTAATCAGCAATCTGCAGCATATGTTTGAGAACCCTGGCGATGGCGATAACCATAACGCTGAAGTGTTTGCTTGGTGTTATAGCCGTATGGGAGATTTTATCCCTGAATTGGTAAGTGCTGGCTGCTCTCCGCGAATTATGTTGGATTACTCCGGCAACCTCCTATGGGGACTCCAGCAAATGGGACGGGACGATATTTTAGACAACCTAAAGAAGCTGACTTGCAATCCCCAATACCAACCCTATGTGGAGTGGTTGGGCACCATGTGGAGTCATGCGGTTGCCCCTTCTACCCCGATCCCAGATTTAAAACTGCAAATTCAAGCCTGGCAGCAGTATTTTGCCAGTTTATTTGGCGATGAAGCCCTTAAGCGAGTCAAAGGGTTTTCTCCCCCAGAAATGCATCTGCCCAACCATCCCGATACCCTCTTTGAATACATTAAGGCTCTCAAGGAGTGTGGCTATCGTTGGTTAATGGTGCAGGAACATTCCGTGGAGCGCCTCGATGGTTCAGGGCTATGGCATGACGACAAATACATTCCCAATCGGCTGGTGGCTCGTAACTCCAAGGGCGAAACCATTAGTATTACCGCATTGATTAAAACCCAAGGCTCTGATACTAAACTTGTTGCTCAAATGCAGCCCTATCACGAAGCGAAAGGTCGGGGTCGTCAGGAGATCGGGGGCGTCTCAGTTCCCTCCTGCGTAACCCAAATTGCCGATGGCGAGAATGGGGGTGTGATGATGAATGAGTTTGCTCGTGATTACCAACCGGTGTGGCATGAGCTTAAAGATCAAGGATCTGGGGTTGCAGGTATCAACGGTACAGAGTACCTAGAGCTATTGGATGCGGCGGGCGTTAACCCCGCAGATTACCCCACCTGTCAGGCCGTGGGCCAACATAAAATCTGGAACAAGATTGGCACTGAGTCCGTTACCTCAGAAAAAGTTGAACAAGCGCTTCAAGAGTTGCAAGCCACCGACCATCAATTCCACATGGATGGGGCCTCTTGGACCGATGACTTGAGCTGGGTGAAGGGGTATGAAAATGTCCTCGAGCCGATGAATCAGTTAAGTGCCTTGTTTCACCAGAAATATGATCCATTGGTTCAAGCTGATCCAACCACTACCCAACGGACTGACTACCAAGAAGCTTTACTCTACGTTCTCCTAGTTGAGACGAGTTGCTTCCGGTATTGGGGCCAAGGCACTTGGACAGACTATGCTCGTGAGCTATTTCGTCGGGGAGAAAGTTTACTGAAATAAGTCAAACACCTCCGGTAAAACCGGAGGCTTGGAAGAGCCCCTTAAAGGGGATTTAAGTCGCTGGTCATAAACTCTCACTTTTTGCTCTTGACGGC
>NZ_JANQOP010000207.1 GCF_028285745.1 Acaryochloris sp. IP29b_bin.137
GCCGTCAAGAGCAAAAAGTGAGAGTTTATGACCAGCGACTTAAATCCCCTTTAAGGGGCTCTTCCAAGCCTCCGGTTTTACCGGAGGTGTTTGACTCCCAGCAATAACTCGGCCCCACCAGGATATTGTTATCGACCCCTTGGCGAGCCAGTGTTGGCAAGTCAAGGCCTAAGGGAAACCTAAGAGGGGTGAGCGTCCTTTTCCCAGCACTTCCAAAGTCCAAATGATTTGGCGAACATTCTGTGTTATTTCAATGGCTTTTGTGTTTGATTAGTCCTGTTCTCCTATGGACGATTGCGATAGCTGTACTGATTCCCAGCACAGTTTTTTGCATCGAATGTCTCGCCAATATCTGGGCACCCGGCTTAGATGAAGAAGGCACTAATGACTTTTCAACTAGCTTCAATATCCTTATTCCAGCCCATAATGAAGCTGAAAAAATTAGCTTGACGCTTCAAGGTCTGATTTCAGAGGTTTGTGAAACGGATCGGATTGTTGTCATTGCTGATAATTGCACCGATGCAACGGCAAAGATTGCTCGTGCTCATGGGGTTACAGTTTTCGAGCGAGATAATTCTAGTCAGCTTGGCAAGGGATATGCTTTGGACTTTGCCCTAGAGCAATTGCAAATGCATCCACCAGAGGTGGTGATTGTTGTTGATGCGGATTGCCAGGTATCCCCAGGTACGGTCGCTCTATTGGCGGCTCAAGCACACCTACAGCAGCGCCCGATTCAAGTCACCTATTCTATGGAACTCGGTGAGCAAGGCACCATAACTGATCGCATCTCTGCCTTTGCCATTAAGGTGCGAAATGTGGTTCGCTCCATTGGGATGGCTCGGCTGGGCTATCCCTGTGTTCTAGCGGGTTCAGGGATGGCGTTCCCCTGGGATATTTTGCAAAAGGTTTCGCTAGCGGGCAGTAAATGTGTAGATGATATGCAATTGACGATCGATCTTGCGATCGCAGGTCATACGCCCACCTATACAACAGCAGGCCAGGTCACTGGACGGTTGATGCAGAACCAGGCGGCTCAAAGTCAACGGTCTCGCTGGGAACATGGTCATTTAGAGGTGATTTTTACTCAGGTTCCCAAGTTGCTATGGGAGGGTTGGCGACAGCAGCGGTTTGATCTCGTTATGCTGGCCCTAGACTTATCCGTGCCGCCCCTGTCGCTTTTAGTCTTGCTGTGGTTATTGGCTTTTAGTCTCTCAGGTTTATTCTGGGTTCTGGGATGGGTTTCCTGGTTTCCCTTGGCGGTGCTAGCCCTGGCTGGCAGCTTACTTAGTCTTGGACTGAGTGTAGCTTGGGTGAAGGTTGGCCGACAGGATCTACCGATGTTGACCCTCTTCTCAATTCCGATTTATCTGTTTTGGAAATTGCCAATTTACCTTAAGTTTTTTGTCCGACCTCAAACGCGGTGGCTCAAAACTGAGCGAGATATTGAACCGGAAACGTCGAAGCAATAAGAAATTTCAAGCGATAGCCGCGATCAGGCTTCTACCGGTGTTGCGGGTTCGGCGGCCGTGGGGCGCAACTGCATACCAATGACTTGGGTATGGGTGCCGCGAGCCTGGGTGACGCCAATGGTGCGATCAGACGCTTCAATCATGGGTCGCCGCAGACTGACCACAATAAACTGGGCTTGCTTAGCCTGCTTTTGGATCATTTTAGAGAGGCGCTCCACGTTAGCCCCATCCAAGAACATATCGACTTCATCAAAGGCATAGAAGGGAGACGGTCGATAGCGCTGGAGGGCAAAGATAAAGCTCAGGGCTGTCAGGGATTTTTCTCCCCCAGACATGGAGGCCAAACGCTGGACGGGTTTGCCTTTGGGATGGGCCACCAAGTTGAGGCCACCTTGAAACGGGTCTTCAGGATTATCGAGCTGTAAGTGGCCGTCACCATCAGAGAGTTCCGCAAAGATACTTTGGAAATTGACGTCAATGGCATCAAAAGCCTCCCGGAAAGACTGGTAGCGTAGGGTACGGAAGTTTTCAATCCGGAGAAGCAGTTCTGTGCGCTCAGATTCTAAGGTGGTCAGTTTATCCGTTAATTCCGCCAGCCGCTCTTGGGTGCGCTCGTATTCTTCAATGGCCAGCATATTCACTGGCTCCATCGCCTCTAGGCGTTTTTGCAGCTTTTGCAATTCCTGGCGGAGCTGCTCTAAGGTCAATTCTTCTGGAATTTCGGGTAGTGGATCGGGGAGGTCAGCAGTTTGGGCTTGGAGCTGAGTTTGCAGTTGCTGGATCAGATCCTGTTGTTCTTGCTGCTTTTCTTGGGTTTTCTGAATTTGCCAGAGCAGCTGTTGATGGGCAGCGGTGCGCTCTTGCAGATGTTTTTCGACGCGATCTCGTTCTTGTTTCTCACTGCCTAAGCGCTCTTCCAATTTGGCTAAGTCTGTTTGCAAGGTGGCGATGGTGGCTTGAATTTGCTGCTGCTGTTCCTGATTTTCGGCCTTTTGGGTGACCTGAGTTTCTGTTTGGGTTTGCAGAGTTTTCAAGGTCACTTCTGCCTGTTCTTGTTTTTCTTGCAGACGTTCCTGGCGACTAGTCAGTTCTTGAATCTGCTGCTGCACTTCCCGTAGGGCTTGTTCTCGGCCAGCAACGATCGATTCTTGTCCTTGAATCTGGTTTTGCAGGGTCTTCCATTCGCCGTGGGTTTGGGACTGTTCCAGCTCTTCTAAGGATTCTCGCAGTTGTTCTAATTCTGCTTCTTGTTGGGGCAGATCGGTTTGCAGAGTCTGGAGACGATCCTGCGCACCTTTTAGATCCGAGCCGTAGGTTTGCCGCTGTTTTTCCAGGTGGGCTTGTCGATCCGCCAACACCTTGAGTTCTTTTTGTAACTGCTCGGTTTTGAGCTGAACCTCGCGATGTTGCTGACGTAAACCACTTAGCTCTTGATGTTTACTGGCTAACTTAGCTTGAGTCTGTTCGATTTTGTTTTCTATCGGCTGTAGCAACGTCGCAATTTCCGACAAGCGCTGCTTCAGAGCCATAATGGCGGCTGATTCCCCTGCTTCGCCCGTGCCAAAGTGAAGGGTGTTATGGCGGTTGCGGCTACCCCCCGTCATGGCACCCGTGGGTTCGAGCAGTTCGCCATCTAAGGTAACCATCCGGTATTTGCCGATATGGCGACGGGCTTCACTCAGGGTTTTGAAGACGACAGTATTTCCAAACACATAGGCAAAGATCGGCTCATAAATCGGGTCAAAGTCGATCAGCTCAATGGCAAAATCGATGGCCCCCGAGGCAGTTAAAGACGGTAGTCCCTTCGGAGAGCGCATTTTATTCAGGGGTAAGAAGGTGGCTCGTCCGCCCCGCTCCCGCTTCAACAGTTCAATCCCAGCTGAAGCGACGGCGTCATCATCGACGACCAAGCAGCCAAGGCGACCGCCCGCCGCGATTTCTAAAGCGGTTTGATAGTGGGAATCCACTTGCCCCAGTTGAGCGACTAGACCATGGACCCCTGCCAACTTAGCCTTACGAATAATATGGGTGGCATGGGTGCCCTGGACTTCTTGCTGGGCCTGTTCTTGGGCTTCTAGTTTATCGAGCTGGCGCTGCTTTTCTTGCTGTTCTCGCAGCAGTCGATTTTGGGTTTCTTGCTGGGTATTGATCTCGTGATCGATTTCTGCGATCGCACCTGCACATTCTTGCACCTGCTCTTGCCGCTGCAGGACCTCAGCCTCAGCTGCATCGAGCAGTTCTTGGGTCTCCGTGAACTCTTGAGCAATTTGCTGAACGGATTGCTGCTGGAGGTCGCTTTGGCGATCAAGTTGCTGGACTCGTTCCTGCAGTTGAGCCTGCTCCGCCCGCTGAGGTTCTAAAGCTTGCAGAGCCGTTTTGATTTGCTGATTCAGGTGGGATTGCTGCTCCATCCAGGCATCCGCAGACTGGGCAATGGCCTGAGCCTGCTGTCGGGTGGTCTCCAGGGCTTGCTGGGCCTGATCGCGAGCCTGGGTTAACCGAGGAATTTCAGTCGTTTCCAGAGTTTGTTGCTGTTCTCCAACCTGTTTAATCTCAGCCTGAAGCGTTTGCAGTTGCTGTTGCGTATTTTGGATGGATTGGGCGATTTGCTGTTGGGACTGTTCTAGCTCCCCCTGTTGGCGCTGGAGCTGCTTCAGTTCAGCTTCCTGGGTGGCAATTTGAGCTTGGAGGGCCAGATGTTCTTCTTCCCCTAAGGCTTTCACTTGGGCATTGAGGGTCACCAGCTTTTGGGAAATGTCTTCTAATTCTGCCGCTAATGCTGTGGCTTCGGCCTCTAGTTTGGTTTGGGTTTGCTGTTCCGATTCCAGCTGTTTTTGCTTCTTTTCAATCTGGGTTTGTAAATCACGCCAGACTAAAACCCCTTCCCACGCCGCTTTCGATTGCAGTTCAGTGCGCAGTTTCTGATACTTTTCCGCTTTGATGCGATCGCGGGCCAATCGTTCGCACTGATCATTCAGTTCCTGCTCAACGATGCGAGAGCGCTCTTCCTGTTCTTTGACCGCATCCAGCTTGTCTTTAGCCTGATTAATGCGGCGATCAAAGTTAGCAACGCCAGCCAGCTCGTCAATAATTTCCCGTCGCTGCCGGGAATTCATGGAAATAATGCTGGTGACGTCCCCCTGGAGGACAACGTTATAGCCCTCTGGATAAATGCGTCGGCGATTGAGCTGCTCATGCAGTTGGGTGAGGGTGCAAGACTCACCATTGATCGCATAGGACGAGGTATAAGTGCCTTGCTTGGTGACCCGTAATTTTCGAGTCACCTGCCATTCATTCGGTGCGAGATTCGACTCCGTATCAGGTTTTGGTATTGCAACCGTATCAGTATGTCGTTCTGCTTCTTCTGCCTCGGCAGCTTCCGCTGCGGCTAACTCTTCCAGCTCTTGGGGGGAGAGTTCGAAGGTTACCGTGACTCGGGTTTCTGCGATCGCATGTCCCCGCTTAATTTGGGCATGATTCACCAGGTCTGGCAAACGTTCGGCCCGCATTCCGCGCGACCCTGCCAGTCCCAGGGCGAATAATAAAGCATCCAATAAATTGGATTTCCCGGAGCCATTGGGACCACTAACGACCGTAAATCCTGGCAACAAAGGGATGGCAGTGGTGCTACCAAAAGACTTGAAATGAGAAAGCTCTAGCTGTTTTACGAACACAAATTAATTCAGTCGAACTAATGTGGCGGGTATTTAAGGAATATCTGATTCAGAGCCAGCGTGATCAGAATTGCCAACAGGTTAGCATGACTGTTTCAATTTGAAGCTTTAGTATTAATAAATTTTTGTTTCTTCGTTCTAGCGTCTAAAGGGCAATCATCTGGTCAGCAGCAGATAGGTCAGGCTTGGAAGTTAGAGTTGCGAAATGGATCACAAGGATACAGCGTTTTGGATTTTGCTGCGTACATTACCAATTTAATGACCATGGCTTGGCCGAATATGGCTGGATCCAAGGCTTTACAATGACGGATAAAACTGTACGAGATTGGGAAGAACAAGTTCTGCCTTATTTTGCAGAATAGTTTCAGGTCAAACAGAAGATCTAGCTTGTGGACAAAACCTATAGAGGGATAGACAAATTCGCTGTTTGTCTTTGGGTATAGAGCACATTGCTTTTGGTCGTTTGCGTAATTTCTACTTGATATTGAATGTCATAGCCCGGTTTTAACCAAGCCCTGAAAAAAGGCTGAACATTCAACGTATAAATATTTTTATCGATACTCACGCCCTCACTGGGCCGACCCATTGGCGGCACTTGAAATGCTACGCTATGACGAGCCTGATAGGTATTTGTTTCAAGACCACTGGCAGATTGTTTACTCAGGCAGGTGACGTTCAGTTTTGTGTTTCGGAGAAGCGATCGCACATCGCCATCATCCACCAATACCAACTGCCCCACCTGTCGATGGCTCGCCTCCTCATCAATGCGGAAAGACTGAACTCGATTGGGTGAAAACCCGCCCGTAATGGTCATTACCGTCAGTGGGTTCTGTTGTTTCAACTGATATTCCAGGGTTCCCGGCAGTTCAAAATCCAGTTGACCTTGGTTATTTTGCACCTGAATGGTTGCACCTATTTTGGTATTGCTCACCTCTAATTCAGCAGGTGACTTAGGTGCGTTCCAATCGATACGGTAGTTGAGACGGGCAGTGGAATCCAAATAGGTGTAGGTATCAGGGACTTTGGAATTGGGATGGAGTTGCGATCTCAATCCACTCTTCTCAGTCCAAATATTTTTCACCAAGTCAACCTGCTGGCCCATCAGCTGCTCCAGTGGGGCATAGTACTGCACTTTTTCTTGGGGAATATCCTTACGCGGAACCATCACCACTTGACCGTATCGCCCCTCTCGACCTGCTTGACCATCCTGGCCGTCTTTACCCGCTGCCCCACCCGTACAGTGGAAATGTTCAGTCTTATAAACACCGCCATACTCCCAGCGATAGGCCCACTGGGAATTGCCCATGTCCAGGGTTGGGTGATGGTGTTTATGATCAATTCTCTGACTGCCCGTACAGGGATAGGTTTTGGTTTTGTCTTTAATCCAGGGAGCATCGGCCACGCCGCGCTGCTTGCGATAGCGCTGCCACTCGCAATAGTTCACCTGCCAAGCAGTATCGATGCAGCCACACCCATACCCACCGGGTGCACCGAGTCCTGCTTGCCCCCCTTGTCCCCCGGCATTATTTAGGGTTAAGGCTTTCAGTTGAGCTGATTGAGCATAATAAATCCAAACTTTACCGCCATCCCCTCCACGACCACCATTACCGCCTCGACCGCCTCGTCCACCGTCAGCCCCTGTGAGGTTGTAGTCAGGGTGAGCTGAGTGATCACAGCCATAAGCATTCTCACCCAACTGACCATCTTGTCCCGATGCCCCAGAGCTACCCGCCACATCGACCGTCATCGGTGAACCCGTTAGGCGGATTTGGGTTTCCTGACCAGACGTCCCATTCCGACCATTGGCTCCATCTCGTCCCTTGCGTCCATCCCCCCCAAAGGTTTGAGTGCCCCAAGCAATCAGAGGCTGCAACGTGGTGGGGATAGGCTGGAGCGAATAGGCAGCGCTAAATGGAGAAAAGTGGCCCAATAGAAGAGTCAAGGTACAGGCACACAAACCCAACACCCAATAGAGTTTCCGCTTCAAAAACCGCATGCTGATATTAGGAGTAAAGAGGACAGATTGAGGGGAACTGGCCAACTTAAAACCCAAGACCGCTGGTTCATTCATCAATGCGGGTTGGCGTTACCGTAATTTCCTACGACTGCAGATGATTCGTTTAGGTTCCGGGTCAACGGCCCTAAGCCACCGCAATACAGTCGATTTCTACTAAGACATCCTTGGGTAACCGGGCTACTTCCACGCAGGCACGGGCAGGTGCAGTAGCTTCATCAAAATAACGGGCATAAATATCATTCACTGTGGCGAAATCATTCATATCTGCCAGGAAAACCGTTGTTTTGACTACCTGAGACCAACCGACTCCTGCTGCGGTCAAGACAGCCTCCAAATTTTTCATCACTTGCTCCGTCTGCTGGGCTACATCATCGCCACCCACTAAGACACCCGAAGCTGGATCTAAGGCAATTTGCCCTGATGCGAACACCATTGCCCCCTGGGCTCGAATGGCTTGGTTATAGGGACCGACCGGAGCAGGAGCATGATCGGTACGAATCACATCATGGGACATAGAGCACAGCCAACTAAACACTTGCGATGATCCTGCCTGGTTGTGGAATCGTCGTCAACTGATGGCTGATGGTCTTGAATTAAGACTCACCTTCGATCACATAGTCAAAATTACCTTCACCCACATTTTCTGTGAGGGTTTTCAAAATCTTATTCGGGTCATCGTAAGGGCCACAAAAGTAGCAGGGCTTGCCATCACGGCCACAGTCTAACTTGCCTTGGCCACTCCATTCGCCTAAATGGGCTTTAGATTTTTGGAAATCTCGATGGGGCTTGAACCCTAACCCTTCTGCATAGTCAATCACGCTGTAAACCATAGCTTGCGCTTGGTCTAAGGAAATTTTTTGAGGTGGTTCATCAAACCCTTGATACGCCTGGTCAATAAAATAGGCATAGTCTTGGGTGCTGAACTTGCGAGGTCCTATCGTATCTTTAAGCCCTAAGCACCAATAGTCCAGCAGATAAGTACAAATTACAAAACGGTTGTGGCCAGCTTTCCGGGTCACCGTCACAATCGCCATGCCTTGAGATTCATCTTCCACTGTTGCTGTCGATGGTGTAGGGGTGTTGAAGAAGTGGTCAACTGCATCTCCATTGGCCCAGCACTCGAACAACGGATCAAGGGTAGCCGTTTTACCATGAGCGAGGGTATGTTCTTCGGCCTGAGCCCGGATCACGGCTGAGACGGCATGGTTTAAAAACAGGAGATTTTGGGTTACACCTCCACGGCAAAATAAACCATCATTTTTCGATGGCTTGAGGTCTACTTCTACCCAATCAGGTC
>NZ_JANQOP010000217.1 GCF_028285745.1 Acaryochloris sp. IP29b_bin.137
CAACTGAAACCCCATAAACGACTCAATTACCAGAGAGGCATGAGGGCGCTATCACTGATTCAGACCACATTGTGAAACCCTTGTCATCCCCAAAGGCCATCCACACTCCGCCTGGTTGAGAGGTAAGCGCATCCTTTCTTGTTGATTTCTCGTTTTACTAAGGTGCTCACTGCCCCAAAGACATAGCCTTAGTTGTATTGGGGTAGTCCGCTAAACGGTGGTGCGGGTAGGACTGTGGGCAGAAATATAATCGAGGACGAACTGCTTGATTTGCGGTTGAGCATCTAAGTTGATGCCCACTGCCTTGCTGATTGATAACACCCTATCTGCCGTCATCCCCTCATTCAGGGCCATAAATATCAACGCCATTGCCCCGGATCTCACACCAGTTTTGCAATGAATTAAGATGGGTTTCGGCAACTGGCCTATCGTTGCCAGCACTTGATCGGTTAACGGATCCGTGATCTGGGCTGGATTGACGGGAATATGGGCATACTGCAGTCCTGCGCTTTCCACCAATTGCTGTTCATTGTCTAGAAAGCCAGGTTCATTGGGTGATCTCAAATTCAATACAGATCGATATCCCGCTTGGGCTGCCTGCTTCAGTTGATTTGGACTTAACTGTGTCGTGGCGACACTCAAAGACTCATTCAGTTGGATCATTTCTTTGGCAAGCTCCGTTTTAGCAGCATCAGTGGGTTGAGAGGGGTTGGGATTTTTCACCCACCAAGGTGTTTCACCCGTTCGTGGATCAATGTCGTTCCAGGGCGCAATCCAGATTGCATCTCCGTCTACCCAAACCCGAGATAACTTCAGTGGTCTGTTCGCTGGACCCCGTTGCACCGAACCATCAGGGGCAAATCGAGACCCATGACAGGGACATTGGAACTGTTGATCCACCTCATTCCAGGGAAAGGTACAGCCGAGGTGGGTGCAGTTGTCTACCACTCCCATCTCAGATAGCGTGCCATCATCTTGAACCGTTAAATAGGTGGGCTCTCCCGCAAGGCCCGCAATCAGGGCACGGGTCCCCGGTGGATTTGCTAAAACTTGTTGGGCGGGGATGGGTTTACCGTGAATGTCCTTGGCGAGAACGGCACCACTGTCGTTCTCTTCAGAAGGGGGAATGAAAAATTTAGCCCCAGGGTATAAGACCGATACGGCTGTGATGGCGACCACGGAGCCCGTCAGAAAATTGAGCAGTTGCCGTCGCGACATTGATGGACTTTCTATCAAAAGTTTGTCATCAATCGGATGGACGGGAGACGCCTCTTCAAGGGGAGAATCGCTCTTGGAGCTTAAGGAAGATTCAAAGGGAAGACTATCATCCACCATGTATATACCTCCGTAACGGTAAAGTGATTTTTTCAGGGTGAGGTTTTGTTCAAAGCAGTCAAATGGTTAGTCCTTACCCCTTATGACTGACAGGTTTTGATACCCAGCAAGCCATAGAGAGGGCAAACGCCGACAAGGGCAGTGAGTGCTGGGATAGCGGAAAAGATCGCTAAGCCAACGCCTAAAGCTGTACCGCCATAAACCCCAAGCCCTAGATAAAGCAAAAGCCCTCCCAAGCTCAGGCGTAACAGACGGTCAACAATTCCAACATTCGTAGACATGGTTACTTCCTCCTAGATGTGTAGATCGAGGAATTGATTAAAATTTCATATTTATGATTATATAACTAATTAGCAATTAAAGCAGCAAGGTGTTTTTATGTGATGCTAAGGGATAAAGATATTGCTTTGTATCAGAAAAATGTATACTGGGAGAGTATTTGAGCGTTATCCACGCTAGGAATGAGCTTAGTGCATGGTCTGTAGAACTATGGGCATAAACTATCAGTCTATGTCTAAGTTTTTCTATTAATTAGCGTCCCAGCTCTACTGCAATATCAAAAAGCCACCTGAAAAAAAGCTCATTCTATAACTGTACTTCAGCTGATTAATAGTATAGCTATTTAGCTATATACATGAATCTATCTTTGGATAGAAGACAAAATAGGAAAGCAAATCTAGAACAGTATCATTGCCTTCTGATAGCTCTAGCCCCTTCTATGTAAATTAGAGACAGAATGTTGTATTCAACAAGTGCAGTCACATCTAAGTTCGAGTAAGGTTGGTTCTAAGACTAGGATTGAAGACAAAGCTAAAATAATTTGACTATATCATTAGTTAGTTATATAGTATATAAAGCTCAAGATAAAATTTGCAGCTAGTTCACAAATTTGACTAAAAGCTTTTTTAAGACCCATCCTTTCGGGAGGAATAAATATGGCCCATATTGTTGTCATTGGTGCTGGGCTGGCTGGGTTGCCGACTGCTTACGAACTGAGGTATCTGTTACCCCGCCAACAAAAAATTACACTCCTTTCCAACACGCCCAAATTCACCTTTCTTCCTTCCCTACCTTGGGTGGGTCTGGGTTTGACGCCACTGGAGCAGGTTCAGCTAGAGGTGGAGGAGCTGGTGACGAAACGGGGAATTGAATGGCTACCCGAAGCAGTGACCCAGCTTAATCCTCATACTCAAACCGTCCACACTAACTCTCAATCGTTGGACTATGACTATGTGGTTATCGCTACGGGGGCTGAGTTAGCGTTAGATGCCGTACCCGGATTGGGACCCGACAATGGATTTACCCAATCGGTCTGCAATCCTCACCATGCCTTAATGGCCAATGCTGCTTGGCAAGATTTGTTGAAAAATCCAGGCCCCTTGGTCGTCGGTGCAGTCCCTGGGGCAAGCTGCTTTGGCCCCGCCTATGAGTTTGCCTTGTTAGCGGATTATATTCTTCGTCAGCAGGGATTGCGTGACCAGGTTCCCATTACCTTTGTGACGCCAGAACCCTATGCGGGGCATCTGGGGATTGGGGGGATGGCCAACTCTAGTCAACTGGTAACCCAGTTGATGGCCAAAAGAGAGGTGGAAGTCATGGAAAATTCAGCCATCACTCGCATCACTTCCCAGGACATTTACTTAGCGAACGGTCATACACTACCCTTCCGGTATGCGATGCTGCTCCCTCCGTTTCGGGGTCCACGATTTGTCCGCGAGGCAGCAGGTTTGGGGGATGCCAAGGGGTTTATTCCCGTATTGCCTACCTATCGACATCCCGTTTTCCCGTCAGTCTACGGTGCAGGTGTCGTGACCCATTTGGCCCCTCCAGAGGTAACCCCCATTCCCATTGGGGTGCCAAAGACAGGGCAAATGGTCGAGGCTATGGGGATGGCTGTAGCCCACAACATTGCATTGGAGCTAGGGGCAGTCTTTTCACCCCCTGTCGCGCCCACCTTAGAAGCGATTTGCTTTGCGGATTTTGGAGACACGGGATTACTCTTTTTGGCCGACCCCGTTTTACCTGATCCAGAGACGGGGCAGCGACGCCGTGCTATAACGCTAGGCGGTCGCTGGGTCGGTTGGATGAAAACAGCTTTTGAGCGCTATTTCCTGGCCAAAATGCGTTGGGGGTCTGCTGTTCCTTGGTTTGAGCGCTTAGGTTTAAAGGCTGTGGGTCTATCTCTGTTAGAAGCAGTGCCAGAACCTCACACTGTCCCCAAGGATGTCCTGAGTCATTGAAGGCTCGCTACTTGACCACAGGAGGCAATGGTCATGACTATTCATCCTCATGATCTGGAGCAGTTGGCACAACATTTCAAAATCCTGGGTGAACCCACTCGCTTGCAGATTTTATCCACCCTCTGTAATCAAGAACGGAGTGTGCAAGACATTTGCCAACAGACGGGTTTGCATCAGGCCAATGCCTCTAAACATTTGCGGCTGATGAAAGATGCTGGAGTAGTCGCCTGCCGCAAAAAGGGAATATGGCGCTACTACCGCATTGTTGCACCGGAGGTTCTGAGCCTCTGCCATCGGGCTCAACAGGCTCTGACAACTTCAGAACCCGAAAAATCTCAGATGGAGGTTGTAGAGGAATCGCAATGAATTTTATCTCTCCTAAAGTAAAGTCTTTAGTCACCCCTTCACAACTCAAACGCTGGGGATTGCTTGCCCTACTGTTTACGATGACAAGTAGTACTGCCTGGCTATTACTAAATAGGCGTCTACCTGAGGAAACACCCGCTGCTGCCAGTACACCTGTAGTAGTGAAAACTGCGATCGCCACTCAACGCCCCATAGTCGTAAATCGGACCCTCACGGGTACCGTTGAATCGGCTGAAACGGTCACCCTCACCAGTCGAGTGATGGGCCAAATTCGGCAACTGCCAGTCCGAGAAGGCGATGTCGTTCAAGCTGGACAACGGATTGCTGAAATCGACGTCCGCGATATCCAAGCCCAACAGCAGCAAGCCACTGCTGCGATTCCTCAAGCTCAATCAGCGGTCAGTATTGCCCAATCAGCAAAACTGACTGCCCTAGCTCAAAAAAATCAGGCCCAAGCCCGTGTCCAAGAGTCTCAAGCCCAACTGACCGAAGCGCAAGCCGAACTCGCGGATGCCCAACTCCATCAAAAGAGGATGGCCATGCTACGCCGCGAGGGAGCGGTAAGTCAATCTCGCCTAGATGAGGCAAATACCCGCTTGTCAGTGATTCAGGCCCGCATCAGTCAAGCGAAAGCAGGTCTGACTCAATCCCGCACAACGGTGAAGCAAGCCCAATCTGCCGTGAATCAGGCCCAAGCTCAAATCCGTCAGGCTCAAGCCCAAGTTGAACAAACCCAAGCCGAAGTCAAGCAAGCTCAAGCCAACCTTGACTATGGGACGGTGATTGCTCCCTTCTCAGGCGTAATCACACATAAATATACCGAAGTGGGGGCAATGGCAGGTCCCGGCGAATCGATTGTGAAGTTGGAACGCAGCGGACAACTCAGACTGAGTGTTGATGTTCCTGAATCGCTTGTGGGGCAGATTCAACGGGGCCAGTCCGTCTCAGTCCAAATCGATGCACTCAATCGCCAGATCGCTGGTCGCATTAGCCAAATCATCCCTGCTGCCGATCCGAGATCTCGGAATTTTACCGTTAAGGTCGCCTTGAAGACGACCCAAGACTTGCTGCCAGGTATGTTTGGTCGGTTGCAGTTCAGAGCCACTACTCGTCAAAATACTACTGCCCGTCAGGGCCTCATGATTCCTGAAGACGCGCTAGTCAAGCAATTTGGGGTCACAGGGGTATTCAAAGTCGTAGATCACCAAGCCCAGTTTAATCCCATTACCATGGGGCAGATTACGAGTAAATCTGTGGAAGTCTATTCGGGACTGGAGAAGGGAGATCGCATAATTGTCAATCCCAGTCCCAAGCTTGAGAACGGAACAGCTCTCCAAGTGAGTTAAAAGTTGCAAGAGTTTTGAGTGTTGAGTTTCGCATGAAATAGCGTCAGTACAGACACAAAGATTGTGTTCAATATATCGTTATACTGCTATATAGTTATTTAACTGTATAATTGAAGTAGGTTGCACTTTAGCACCGATTTCAACCTTCGATATGGCACCTGAGACGTCTGAGGTTGTAATACGGACTCAAGCTTTATAAGTCTGATACTGTCCTTGCCCAGCCTGTTAATGACTTAGCCATATTTTTCTCAATCTATAAAGGAAAGGAGGAAACTCTAATGAAATGGATTCTAATTTCGATATCAATTGCCCTTTTGGTCGGTGCGATAATCGCTGCTCCGGTCTATGCCCAGGGAATGCCAAAATCGTCACCTGGCCACCACCTTACTTCCCAAAGACCAAGAGACTTCAATCCTGATACTGTTGAAACGATTAGTGGCAAGATTGTTCGTGTTGATCAGGTTGCTAGTCAAGGTCGGCGCTCTGGAAAGGGAGTGCATTTATCCGTGGAAACGTCGGATGAAACGGTAGATGTCCATTTAGGGCCATCTTGGTATCTTGATGAGCAGCAATTTAATCTCAAGTCTGGAGATCCCGTCGAAGTCACTGGCTCTAAAGTTACTGATGCTAGTTCCCCCACCCTCATTGCCGCCAAAGTGAAATCTGGGGACACCAACATTGACCTCAGAGATGAAAACGGTATGCCCGCTTGGAGAGGGATGGGACGAGGTAAAGGCATGGGCAGAAATAGAGGCAATGGCAGAAGTCCTTGGAGAGCAGCTCAGTAAGGATCTGTGCTCTCGTGGCTGTCAATTATAGGAGGATTCTGAAGGATGGGATGTCACATTCGCAAAACGCTGTCTTGGTTCCTGTTATTGGGGGTTATGGTCTTCCTGGTACTGCTGGGGATAGGGCGTTTCACAGCCCCACCCGCTTTGGCCCTAATAGTGCAACAGGAAGAGAGTGCGAACCAAATGCTCTACCAGTCCCGACAGACCTTAAAGGATCGCAATGAGTTGAGTTGGCAGGCAATCGCGTTTAAACGCATCCGTCCCAATGGGGAGGTGAGTCTCAACCTGCGATTGGTTGGCTTTCCCGGTGCTGTCGAGGTGGAGCATCCCCATCCTTTAACCCTGAGAACATCTTTAGAGCAAACGTTCACTGCCACTGATGTGACCCAAGAAATCTCTCCAGACAGCCTACTGGCTTCTAATGTTGGTCAGTATGATTTGCAACCAATTTTGCCCCAATTGTCAGAGGTGATTCCACTGCAATTATCTTTGCCAACTACGAGTGGCTCAACGGTGGTACTGGATATTTCGCCTGATGTGATTCAAGAATGGCAAGCGGTGGCTGCTTATACCTAAAGTGTTGAACCGAATAAATGCACCAAAGAGTGCAGTCTGACTAGTGCTTCACCATTGGTTCAACCTAGTTATACCTAAAGCTCGTAGTAGCTAATGGAGGTCAATTGATGAATGAACTTTTCTCACCTGAGTGGATGCAAGCCTACCTGGAACAGTGGAATGCTGAGCCCGAGTTGACTGATACACTAGAACGCATTAATTTTAATTCCACCATCGGCTATGGTTTCACCAATACGGCTACCCCGACGGGTGTTCTCACAGTAGAGAATGGCTGGGCGATCAAAGCGGGTCCCTATACCAACCAAGCCCTGAACTGGGACTTGCGGGCTACCCCAAAGGACTGGCAAAAATGGCAAGCCAAGGGTTTAAGCATGATGGGGCTAAGCATGGCCTACATGAGCGGCAAGCTCAAGTTTGAGGTGGGCGATTACAGCTCGATGATTAAAGATCCGCGCATGGTTGGCCCTTTCCTGAAGTCCTTTTCCGTCATGGGTCGTGTCTTGAGCCACGTCTGAAGTCGATTTCCAATACTCAACAATCAGCCCAGTATGCATTGTAGGGCTATGGTAGCGACTAAATAATTGATCCAAGAGGTTATCTACTCGACCTGGATTTGTACCTAACGGTTGAGTGCTGAGTGGAGCATAGTCAGAGCCTGAAAGGGAGATTCTGGCCTTGTTGGGCAGTCTTTTCCGCTTGGTCTAAGCCGTAACTCCAGATGAACCTTACACCGCTCATCTATCGGTAGCTAAAACCATGAATATACAGAATAACCTGCCACCCATAGCTCTCGTGGATATTCCTCCGGGATATCTGAACATCATGGGATATGTTGATGAATCTGAAGTGAATGGTCCCGGCTGTCGAGCCGTTGTCTGGGTCCAAGGGTGCCATCGGGCCTGTCCGGGTTGTTTCAATCCTGATTCATGGTCGTTTGAAATCAACCAGTTAACAGCTGTGGACATCCTGGCCCAGAAGATTCTCAGCAATCCCCGCAATGAAGGCGTTACTTTTTCTGGTGGTGAGCCTTTCTGGCAAGCGTCTGCACTCACTGAATTGGCCCACAAGGTCAAAGCTGCGGGGCTAAATGTGATGTCATTTACGGGATTTACGCTGGAGCAGTTACAAGAAGAATCTGCTCCACTTGGTGCCCAAGATCTGCTGGACCAGTTGGATATTCTCATTGATGGACCATTTATAGAAATACTAAAAATTCACTCTCCCGATTCTCCTGTTGCGTCCAGCAATCAGCGCATTCATATCTTCAATCCAGCCTTCAAGGACAACATCACTTGGGCGAGTAATCAACTGGAGATCCATGTCCTTCCTGATGGACGTCGGATCCTTACGGGTTACCACGGTCAGTTGAGTCGTTCGAGGAAGAATGAAACTCATAAAAATCAAAAAAACAATCTGAGCCAACCCCAAGATCAGATCGATGACGTTGGGTGAGAGCTGGTGGTTTGTCTGCGACGCACTATTAAATCAAGCGAGGGTTCCAACTCTTGAGACAGAACTTCAATTTCTGAACCTAATGAGGAAAAAAATATGACGACTCTTCCCGCCCTTCAAATTGGCCAATATACAGCTCGCTATCCCATTATTCAAGGAGGGATGGGCATCCGCATCTCTGGGGCAAAACTGGCTGCTGCTGTCGCCAATGCAGGTGGTATCGGCATTATCTCCGCCGTGGGTCTAGGGCTGAACTCCCCCTACTTCGACCCAAACCAGAAAGCGGGACGCAACAGAAGGGAACAATTTTTTGAAGCCAATCGATTAGCCCTCATTGATGAATTAAACTCAGCCCGTATTCTCAGCCCAGAAGGCATCATTGGCATCAACATCATGGTCGCTGCCCAGGATTACGAGACCCTGGTTCGCACTGCTGTCGAACATGGAGCCAATTTAATTATTGCGGGCGCAGGGTTGCCTCTCGGATTGCCTGCCTATACCCAGGATCATGCTGAAGTTGCGCTAGTTCCAATTGTGTCCACTACGCGCGCCGCTAGACTTATCTGTCAAAAGTGGCAGCGCCAACATCACCGTCTGCCCGATGCCTTCATTGTCGAAAATCCCCAAACGGCAGGGGGGCACTTGGGAGCCAAACTAGAAGATCTCAATAGCCCTCGCCTAGCAGCGAAACAGGTGATTCCTGAGCTTACCAACTATCTCCAATCGGAAATCAGGGAAGAGATTCCCGTAATTGCAGCAGGCGGTGTCTGGGACCGAACGGATATTGACTGGATGCTGGCATTGGGAGCCAGCGGCGTTCAGATGGGCACGCGATTTATCACCACGGATGAATGTGATGCCGATCTTCGGTACAAGGAGTTTCACCTCCACGCCCATCCCGAAGATGTGGTCCTAGTTCCTAGTCCCGTGGGGATGCCGGGAAGAGCGTTACGGAATTCTTTTGCCGAACGAGCAATAGCTGATTCCCCTGATTTAGAGAAGCGATGCCTCACCAGTTGTTTGCATGTTTGCCGCTGTCGAGACACCCAAGAGACCTACTGCATTGTGAGGGCATTAGACAGA